>JBIOWR010000268.1:0-6234 GCA_044868775.1 Actinomycetota bacterium | reverse complement strand
GCACCGCGACGACGACGGCGGCGATTCCCCAAGCGCGGCGCGTGCTCCTCGGCATGCCTGGCCGAGGATATACCGAGGCTGCTACCTCAGCACGGCACGAGCTCGCACAACACCTCCGGTATCGACGTCAGCTCCTCCTTGCTGAGGCACCGTTGCACACCCGCCGCGCGCGCACGCTCCTCGAGGTCTTCGTCGAGGAACGCCGAGCACATCACCATCACTTGATCCGGCCGGCGCCGGCGCAGCTCGGACGCGAGCTCCAAGCCGTTCATGCCCGGCATCATCTCGTCGAGCAACACGATGTCGGGCTCAAGCTCGCCGAGCTGTTCCAGCGCTTCGTGCCCGCCCGACGCGGCGCCGGCGACGACGAAGTTCTGCGGCGCGCTCTCCAGCACGAGACGCATCAACGACCGGACGTCTTCCTGGTCGTCGACGATGAATACTCCAATGCCCATCGAACTCCCCCCACTGCGAGCTTGCTGCAAGCGTCTTGCGTATTGCTTCCAGCGCGATCTCCCGTCGTTGCGCTCGCTCATCCGGCGAGCGCGACAGCGCGCCCTCGATCTCCCGTGACACCTCCTCTATCGCGAACGGTTTGGTCAGGTATCCATCACACCCGAGCCTCCATCCCTGCGCCATGTCGTGCGCGCTCGCCTTGACCGTGCACAGGATGACGGGAAGCGTCGCCGTGCGCGGATCGCGGCGGATCTCCGCGAGCGTTTCCCATCCATTCAGGTCGGGCATCTGGACGTCGAGGACGACGACGTGCGGAAGATCGTCTTCCCACAGCACGGCCAGCGCAGCGCGGGCGCCCGACACGGTCGCGACGTCGTACCGTTCTTGGACGAGGACCGTCTCCAGCAACAAGACCACGTCCGGGTCGTCGTCGACGACGAGCACGCGCGTCATCGAAACGCGACCGCCGTCGCCGTGGGCTTCTCGACTTGGTTCCAGTCGCGAATCGCATCGCGATACAGCGCGCGCACGACCCACAAGAAGTAGATCGCCGCGGGGACGGACAACCAATCGATGGCGATCATGTGCTCGTCGACGTCGTACACGCCGGCGCTCGCGTACACGGCCATCACCATGTGCATCGCGGCGCACGTCGGAAACACCACGCCCAGCGACAGCCCCGACAGGGACCACCGGCTCTGCGACGCGTGGTTCCGGAACTGTGTGCGCAGCAGGTAGTAGCCGATCGTGCAGTACAGCACGAGCAGCAAGATGCTCGGGACCGTGATCGCCGTCATCCCGCGTTCGTCCGAAAGGATCTGCAACGAAGCAGCGACGAGCGCGGTGACGTACACGCCGGCGGCGGTCGGCGCGAGCTTGAGCCACCACGGCGTTGCGTTCATGTACCGGTCTCCACGCCCGCCGCGAAACGCCTCCACGCGGAGCAGGAACCACGCGAGCCCGGCGGGGGCGCCGACGAGGACCGCGGCGACGTCGAGCGCCGATCCTTGCCGGCCGGTGATCAGCATGTGCGCGCCGTGATCGAGATGGTGCGGCCCGCACGTGAACGCCATCGCGATCCACGCGGCGCCGAAGTGCGAGAAGCCCATCGTCTTCCAGCCGCGCTTCATGTCGAGCAGCGTCATCACGCCGTAGCTCGTGTAGATGCCGCCGAGGATCACGTTCGCCAGGCCCGTCGCTACCCTCATGGCCTCCTCCCGCTGGGAACCCCGATTTGCCGCATGAACTCCTTGATCACGGACGCCTCGGCGCGATCGTCGTCGCGCTGCTCGCGGGGATGGCGCTGCGCGCCGGCGTCACCGACGCGGGGCAACGAAACCGTCACCGTGGTGCCCTCGCCGACGGTGCTCTCGAAATGCAGCCCGCCGCCCATGGCCTCGACGAGCGAGCGCACGATGTACAAGCCGATGCCGGTGCCGCCGAAGCGTCGCCCGTCGTCGGACTCCGCCTGCCAGAACTTCTCGGTGCAGTGCGCGAGCGCTTCCGCGTCCATGCCGATGCCGCGATCGGTGACCGAGATCGACACCGATGATGGGGACGACACGACGACCTCGATGGAGCCGCCGTCGGGCGAGTACTTGATCGCGTTCTCGAGGACGTGATCGACCACCGACATCAGCGCGTGCGGGTCGGCGACGGCGGCGGGGCAATCCTCCGCCGCAAGGTGAATGGCGCGGCCGGTCGACGCGCGGAACGCGTCGACGCGCTCGGTGACCAGCTCGACGACGTCTACGTCGGTGAGGTTGACCTCGACACGACCGGCTTCGATGCGGCTGCTGAGCAGCAAGCGGTTCACGATCGTCGTCAGCTCCTGCGAGCGGCGATAGATCGCGCTCAACGCGTCGCCGCGCTGCCGGTCGGTCAACCTGTCGCCGCGATCGACGAGCGTTTGCGCGAAACCACCGATGACGGTGAGCGGCGTCTTCAGCTCGTGCGACGCGGTCGCGAGGAACAACGTCTTGGCCTCGTCGGCCTGCTTGAGCTTCGTGATGTCGCGCAGGGAGTGCACGAGCGCCGTGATGGTCCCGTCGGATTCCTCGACGCTGGCGACGTCGGCGAGGATCGGCTGGCGGCGGCCGTCGGAGAGCGTGCGCCACACCTCGTGGCCGGCGCCCGCAACGGCGCCTCCGTTCGTCGAGAAGAGCTCGCACGTGCGGTTGCACAGCAGCGGTCGTTCGCCGCGATGGAGGCCGAGGACCTCGGCGCACGGCTTGCCGATCGCGTCCTCGTGAGGCGCCAGCAATCGTTGCGCGGCCCGGTTCCACTCCAGGATCTGGCCCTCGGGGTCGGTGACGACCACGCCGTCGGCGATGCGCTCGAGGATCGCTTGCGATTTCTTCGTCTCCGCGCTCGCGCGTTCGTACAGGCGCGCGGCTTCGAGCGTCATGCCGGCTTGGCGGATGACGGCTTCGAGGAACGTCATCTCGTCGAGCGTGAACGTGCGCCCGTGCAGGTACAGCACGCCGATGATCCCGCTCAGTGGGCCGACGATGGGAAACGCGACGTGCCCGGCCACCTCGTTTTGCACCGGGCGCTCGTGCCGCGCGCACTCGACGACCGAGCGCGGCGCGCCTTCGGACAAGCGCGAGCCGCCGGGAGTGCCGGCTGCGAACGCGAGGCGCGGTGCTCCCTCGTCGAGGAGCCAGACGCTCGTCCAGGGGAAGCCGAGCGTTCGGTGCACCTCCTCCACGGTGGCGCGCACGACGCGGTCGGCGTCGAGCTCGGCGCTGATGCGAATGCTGGCCGCGCGAAACTGGCCCTCGAACGTGCGCTGCCGTCCGACGGGAGAGTCGCGCCGAATGAAGCCGAACCTGCGTGAGGGCATGGGTTGTGTTGCAAACGTATGTTTGCAGGGCAAATCCCGGTATCACCAGTACGAGCCATCTTCGGACTAGCCCTGCGTACGCTAACGCCTCACAGCATGCGCAAAACGGGGTGCACCGGGCGCCGGATACGCGTGATCCCGGCAGAACGTCGCCGCCTGCCGGGATCGTGAGCCGAGCTTTACTTCTTGGACTTCTTCGGCTTCTTCGCTTCTTTCTTCGGCTTGTCGCGACCTTTGGCCATCGGTGCCTCCTCGAACAACGTTCTCCGGTGCGAGCGTAGCAGAGCGGGTCTCAGGCGGGCCCCGCGTCTTCGGCGCGGACGACCTCGAGGCGCTCGCGCAAATATAGCTGGCGCACCGCGATCTTGATGACCGCAGCGACCGGCAGCGCGAGGAGCGCGCCGACGAATCCCAGCAGGCTCCCGCCGATCAGCACCGCGACGATGACCGCCGCGGCGGACATCTCCACGGCCTTCTTCATCACGCGCGGGGCAATGACGTAGTTCTCCACCTGTTGATACACCGCGAAGTAGACCGCGGTCGCGACGAGCGTCGGCACGCCGCTGAACGCAGCGACGAGCACCGCCGCGAGCGCGCCGAGGATCGCGCCGACGGTGGGGATGAGGTCGGTGAGCGCGACCCAGAAGGCCAGCGCCGCCGCGTACGGCACGCCGATCACGAGCAGCGCCACGAAGCTCACCACGCCCGCGATCAAGCTGATGAGAATGTTGCCGAGCACGTAGCCGCCCACGCGCTCGGTGGACTCCTCCAGGATCGCCTCGAAGTGCTCGCGCTCGTCGCGGCGCAGCAGCTGCGCGACGCCGTTGCGCAGCCTCGGCATCGCCGTCGTGAAGTACAGCGTCAAGATGGCGATCGTCAGCGAGTTGAACACGAGCGACGTGAAGCTCTTGAACAAAGAGAAGATGGTGGAGGGAACGTCGCCGGCCGCCTGCTGCAACTTCGATCCGAGTTCGAAGCGTTCGTTGAGGTCGGCGATGAACTTGTTCTCCTCCTGCGCGCGGCGCAAGTATTCGGGCGCCTTGTCCACCAGGTCGCCGACCTGACGAATGATCGTCGGCACGATCAGCGCGACGAATCCGCCGATGACGAGGAACCCGATCAGCGTCATCAGCGCGACGGCGAGCCCGCGCTTGAGGCCGCGGCGTTCGAGCCACGCGATCGTCGGCTGGAAGCCGATCGCGAGGACCAGCGACACCATGATCAGGATGAGCACCTGGCGAACGGCGACGATCATCTGCGCGAGCGCGTAGAGCACGAGGACCCCGGCCGCGACCTTCCACCAGTACGCGACCGGCGGCCAGCCGCGCGCCTGGTGGAGACCTTCCTCGGACGACGCCATACCGCCGTGATCGTGGCATAGGGCCCGGCGGTTTCCGCGCATCCTCGTGTCGCGGCGGCCCGGCTTGTGCGTTCGTGTTTCCCGCTCTCCCCGGCTGCCGGAGATGCCGGGTTTGGTCCGGCAGAATGTTGCGCGGTATGCCTCGTATCCCAACGGTCGTCGCGGCGGTGCTCGCCGCCGTATTCCTTGCAACGCCGGGAGCCGCCGGCGCGGCGTTGCCGGCGATCGCGGGCCAGGCGTGGATCCTCGTCGACGACACCACCGGCTCGATGATGGCGTCGTCGAACCCCGACCGCGCGCTGCCGCCCGCGAGCCTCACCAAGATGGTCACCGCGCAGGTGGTCGCCGAGCGCGCGAAGCTCGACGACTTCATCACGATCTCGGAGTCGGTCTCCAACGCAGAGGCCGACCGCGTGAAGTGGCCGCTCGGGATGCGGTTCACCGTCGAGGACGTGTTGCACGGTCTGCTGATGGAGTCGTCGAACGGCGCGGCGATCGCGCTCGCCCAGCACGTCGCCGGTTCGGTGCGCGCGTTCGCGATCATGATGAACGAAAAGGCGCGCGCGCTCGGCGCAACGTCCAGCACGTTCGTGAACCCGCACGGCCTCGACGCGCCCAGCCAGCTCGCAACCCCGCGCGACCTCGCGAAGATCGCGCGCGGGCTGCTGCGCGTTCCGCGCCTGCGCGAGATCGTGCGCACCGACAACTACAAGCTGACCTGGCACGGCGGGCTCGCCACGTTCCACAACAACACGCGGTTCCTGTCGCAGTACCCGGGCGCGATCGGCGTGAAGCCCGGCTACACCACGCGCGCCGGCAACTGCCTCGCGGCGGCGGCGGAGCGCGGCGGCAAGACGCTGATCGCCGTCGTGATGAACTCCACGTCGGTCACCGAGGACGCGTCGAAGCTCATGGACCAAGGCTTCGCGCAGCTGGGCGTCGCGCCGTACGACCCGGCGGCGCGCGACGAAGGCGTGGACGGGCCGGCGCCCGTGTTCGACGCATCCGTCACCGATCCTTCACCGGCACCGCTCGCGTCGCCGGCCGCAGAGATCACCCCCAGCGTGAGGGTCGCGGATTCGCGCATGCCGTCACCGGCCGGCACGCTGCTGGTGTTCGCGGTGTCGGGCCTCGTGACGGTGCGGCGGCGCAAGGCCGCGATGACGGGTAGCTCCCCGACTACACCTTCGCGCCGAGCTCGCGCAGCTGCGCGAGGCGCTCCTCGAGCGGCGGGTGCGACAGGAAGAGCTTCATCACGTTCTGCCCACGGAACGGGCTCTGCAAGAACACGTGCGCGACGGAGGGGTTCACGGCGGGAACCGGCGCGCTCTTCGCCGCTGCGTCGATCTTGATGAGCGCACGTGCAAGCGGCGTCGCGTCGCCGAGCAAGTGCGCGCCCGACGCATCCGCTTGCGCCTCGCGCGAGCGGGACACCGCCATCTGAATCATCAGCGCTGCGATCGGCGCCAGCAGGATCATGAGCAAGCCCGCGACGGCGCCGAGCGGGCTGTCGCTGTCGTCGTCGCGCCCGCCGCCGAACATCGCTCCCCAGAACAGCAGCCGGGAGATCATC
>JBIOWR010000267.1:0-5006 GCA_044868775.1 Actinomycetota bacterium | reverse complement strand
ACTACCGGCGCCACCGACCCCACGCCGGTCGGCGCGCGGAACTCCCCGAACGCTTCGCGCAGCGCGTGCGCCCACTCGCCGGTGGTCACGCCCGCGCGCGCGCATTCGATGGAGTGCGGCACGAGGTTCTCCGTCGTCGCGGCCGCGCGGCGCAACGCGTCCAATGCCGAACGCGCCGCGGCCTCGTCGCGCGACGCCCTCCACGATTCCAGCGACGCGATCTGTCGCGCCTCGGCCTCTGGGTCGAGCTTCTCGTACAGCAGCTCTTCCCCCGCGAGCGGTGAGGCTTCGGACTCGGTGTAGGAGTTCACGCCGACGACGGTGATCTCTCCTGCCTCGATCGCGCGCTGCCGCTTCGCGAGCGAGTTCACCAGGCCCGACTTCATCTGCTCGATGTTGCTCACCGCGCCGCCGCCGTCGAGCAGCCGCTGCAGCTCGCTCCACGCGGCGTCTGCGATCTCGCCGGTCACCGCCTCCACGACCTTGGAGCCTTCGAAGAGGTCCTCGTATTCGAGCAGGTCCGTCTCGTACGCAAGGATCTGTTGCAGCCGCAGCGACCATTGCTGGTCGAACGGCCTGGGGAGGCCGAGCGCCTCGTTCCACGCCGGCAGCTGCACCGCACGCGCACGCGAGTCCTTCGACAGCGTCACCGCGAGCGCTTCGAGCAAGATGCGGTACACGTTGTTCTCCGGCTGCAACGCGGTGAGCCCGAGCGAATTCACCTGCACGCCGTAGCGGAACCGCCGGTACTTCGGATCGCGCACGCCGTAGCGCTCGCTCGTGATGCGATCCCACAGCATCGTGAACGCGCGCGTCTTGCACATCTCTTCGACGAACCTGATGCCGGCGTTGCAGAAGAACGAGATGCGACCAACCACGCGCTCGAAGTCGTCCTCGGACACCTGCCCGGTCGCGCGCACGGCGTCGAGCACCGCACACGCGTTGGCGAGCGTGTACGCGACCTCTTGCCACGGCTCAGCACCGGCCTCCTGCAAGTGGTACGAGCAGACGTTGATCGGGTTCCACTTCGGGATCTCCTTGGCGCAGAACACGATCATGTCGCTGATGAGCCGAAGCGACGGCTCGGGCGGGAACACGTACGTGCCGCGCGACAGGTACTCCTTGAGGATGTCGTTTTGTGTCGTTCCCTGGAGCGCTGCGCGACCGGCGCCTTGCTCGTCGGCGGCGGCGACGTAGAGCGCGAGGAGCCACATCGCGGTGGCGTTGATCGTCATGGAGGTGTTCATGCGTTCGAGCGGGATGCCGTCGAACAACGCGCGCATGTCGCCGAGATGGGAGATCGGAACGCCGACCTTGCCGACCTCGCCGCGCGCCATCGGCTCGTGCGGGTCGTAGCCGGTCTGGGTCGGGAGGTCGAACGCGACCGAGAGCCCCGTCTGGCCTTTCTCCAAGTTCTTCTTGTAGAGGGCGTTCGAGGCGGCCGCCGAGGTGTGGCCCGCGTAGGTTCGGAAGAGCCAGGGCTTTTCCTTCTCGCGTTTCTCGGTCATGTCAGGCAAATGGTAGCCGAGTGCGCCCGGCCGGTCGCATCGAAAGGCGGCACGCGCTCGCGCCTCAGGTCAGGCGCGATTTCGCGATGAACTCGTCGAGCACGAGCAGGAACGAGCGGATGTCGAGCGGCTTGGTGATGTATGCCTGCGCACCGAGGTGGATCATCTGCTGCCGGCGTCCCGGCATCGCGTCGGCGCTGACCACCACGACCGGGATCGCCGCGGTCGCGAGATCGGAGCGAAGCCGCCGCAGCACCTCCTCGCCGGGGATATCCGGCAAGTTGAGGTCGAGCAGGATCAAGTCCGGCTTGTGCTCGCGCGCGAGATCCAGGCCGAGGCTCCCCTGGATCGCGGGCATCACGCGTACGTTCGGCCGCAGCGCGAGCACTCCCTCGACGACCATGAAGTTGGAGAGGTTGTCCTCGATGTAGACGACGGTGAACGTGCGCTCTCCGTCCAAGGCCTCCGGCGGCGGGCCCACGCTCTCGACCATCTCGGGCGGCACGTCCACCGCGATCGGCAGCTCCACCCAGAACGAGCTTCCCTTTCCGGGAGCGCTCTCGACGCCGATCGCGCCGCGCATCAGCTCCACGAGGCGGCTGGACAGCGCGAGCCCGATGCCGGTGCCCTCCACCGTGCCGCGCTCGGCGCCGAGCCGTTCGAACGGCTGGAACAGCTTGGACATGCTCTCGCCGGCGATGCCCGGACCGGTATCGGCGACGACGATGCGCAACCGATCGTCGCGGCGCTCGCACGACACCGCGACGCTGCCTCGATCACGGTTGTACTTCACGGCGTTCGACAACAGGTTCAGCATCACTTGCTTGAGGCGGTTCGCGTCGGCCATGACAAGCGATTCGGTTCCGTCGACCTCGGACGAGACCGTGATGCCGCGCTGCGCCGCCATCGACTGCACGATCTCGAGGGCGTCGTCGAGCACCGGCCTGATCATGGTGGGTTCGATCGAGACCGACAGCGTTCCCGACTCGACGCGCGAGATGTCGAGCACGTCGTTGATCAACGACAGCAAGTGCAATCCGGCCTTGTGCGTGCGCTCCATGAACACCGCGCGCTGCTCGGGCGAGACCTCGTGCATCTGCATCAGCTCGGAGAAGCCGAGGATCGCCGACAGCGGCGTGCGCAGCTCGTGGCTCATACGCGACAGGAACTCGCTCTTGGCCGCGTTCGCGCGCTCGGCCTCCTCTTTCGCTTCGCGCAGCACGTCCTGCACGCGCAAGCGCTCGGTGATGTCGCGCACGGCGGCGGAGACGAGCACGCCCTCCTCGGTCTCGAGCGGTGCGAGCGCGATGTCCACCGGGAACTCGGTGCCGTCCTTGCGCCTCGCCCACAGCTGCAAGCCGGCGCCCATCGGTCGCGCCATGGGGCTTGCGAAGAATCCCTGCCGCAGCATCGGATGCCGGTCGCGCGAGCGCGCAGGCAGCAAGACATCGATGGACGTGCCGATGAGCTCCGCGCGCGCGAATCCGAACAGAGCCTCGGTCTGGTGGTTGACGATCTGGATCACGCCGTGCTCGTCGACGACGACGATCGCATCGGGCGCGGCTTCGAGCAGCGCGGCGAACTTCGCCTCGGCCTTCTTGCGCTCGGTGGCGTCGCGGACGGCCGCGCTCACGAGCCGCCCTTCGTCGGTCTCGATCGGCGAAAGCGAGATGTCCACCGGGAACTCGGTGCCGTCCTTGCGCCGCCCGGTCAGATCGAGGCCGGCGCCCATCGGGCGAACCGTGGGCCGCGCCCAGTACGAATCGCGAAGGCGCGGGTGACGTTCGCGTGCGCGCTCGGGAACCAGCAGCTCGACGGACTGGCCGATCAGCTCGTCGCGCGTGTAGCCGAACAGGTTCTCCGTCTGCTTGTTGACGAGCGAGATCCTGCCCCGGTGGTCGACGACGATGATTCCATCCGGGGCGGACTCGACGAGCGCGGCGTACTTCTCCTGCGGGTTGTCCACGGGCCTCCCGGAGTCGGCGCCCGAATCGTACCCAGGGGAACGGCCGCAGGCCACGAGCGCGCACTGGTTTTGAGCCGGTATGCGAGCGATGCGAAACTACCGCCATGCGTTGGATCTTCGCTCCCCTGTACGCCGGCGGCTTCGCGTTCGTGATCCTCATCGGCCTCGCGATGCTGGCGTTCAACATCTGGATGCTCGTGGACGCCATTCGCCGGCCGGAGTCCGAGTACAACCCGCCCGCCGCGCGCCTGTGGTGGATCATCGGCCTCGCCGTCGGGCTCGTGTTCGGCACCGTCGGGCTCGTCATCGCGATCGTGTACTTCTTCGCGGTGCGCAAGCCGGTCGTCGAGGGCCGCACGCCGCCGGCGCTGTTCAACCCCGACCCCGCGGCCACGAGCTCGACCGGGCGCACCTGTCCGAACTGCGGACACCAGGTCGGCACGCACGCACGCTTCTGTCAGAACTGTGGTTCGGCCATCGGGGAGGATTGATGACTCAAGACGTTCGCACGATCGGCGTGCTCGGCTGCGGGACGATGGGCTCGGGCATCAGCGAAGTATGCGCTCGCGCCGGGTTCTCGGTCGTGTTCCGGGAGGTCGACGACGAACGCGTCGCCGAAGGGCTCGCGCGCATCCGCCAGTCGATGGATCGCGCGGTCGCGAAGGGAAAGTTCGACGAAGCCACGCGCGACGAAGCGCTGGCACGCATCTCCGGCGGGACGACGTTCGAGTCGCTGAAGGACGCCGACATCGTCATCGAGGCGATCCCCGAGCATCTCGATCTCAAGCAAGAAGCGTTCAAGGCGCTCGACGAGCTGTTGCAACCCAACGCGATCATCGCCACGAACACGTCCTCGTTGCCGGTGATCGAGATGGCGGTGCAGACGACGCGCCCGTCGCGCGTGATCGGGCTGCACTTCTTCAACCCCGCGCCGGTGATGGGGCTCGTGGAGCTGGTGAAGACCGTCGTCACCGACCCCGACGTCGTCGCGTCGGCGACCTCATTGTCGGAGGCGCTCGGCAAGACGCCGGTCGTGTGTCAGGACCGCGCCGGCTTCATCGCGAACCTGTTGCTCTTCCCGTATCTCAACAACGCGGTGGGCATGCTCGAGAGCGGCTTCGCGTCGCGCGAGGACATCGACGCGGCGATGCAGCTCGGGTGCGGGCACCCGATGGGTCCGCTCGCGCTGCTCGACCTCATCGGCCTCGACTCCGGCTACGAGATCCTCGAAGCCATGTACCGCCAGTTTCGCGAGACGCAGTACGCGCCGGCGCCGCTCATCAAGCAGCTCACGACCGCGGGGTTCCTCGGGCGCAAGAGCGGGCGCGGGTTCTACGAGTACGAGGAGCCGGGCGCGCCGCGCATCAAGGACGGAGGCGCGCACGGGCACGCGTTTTCCGAGACGGCCGGCGCGCACGTGAAGCGCATCGGCGTGCTCGGGTCGGGCACCATGGCGAACGGCATCGCCGAGGTCGCCGCGAAGGCCGGCTATGACGTCGTGCTGCGCGCGCGCAGCGACAAGCGCGCGTCGG
>JBIOWR010000266.1:0-5175 GCA_044868775.1 Actinomycetota bacterium | reverse complement strand
CGCCGTGCGGCAATGGGAGCGAATCCGCCACAAACACCTCCGAGATAGGCTGGTCTGGCCCGGCAGACCACCCACCAGGACCCAGGTTCACAAGGTTAGCTCTATTTATACAGTGTAAACCTATCCGGGATCAAATCTGAATGCCGGCAGGGTCAGGTCCAAACGATGCTGCGGCGGCGATCAGGTGGCCAAGGCCCTGCGCACCACCTGGGCGAGGGCGTCGGCCAGGCGGGGGTCGGCGTTGGGGAGGCGGGTGCGGCGGAGGTCGAGGCCCAGCTCCGCGGCGGTTTCCACCGCCTCGACGTCGAGGTCGAACAGGATCTCCAGGTGGTCGGCCACGAAGCCGATCGGCACGACCAGCGCGCGCTTGCCGCCGTCGGCGGAGAACCTATCGAGGCGTTCGAGGATGTCCGGCCCCAGCCACGGCTCGCCGTGCGCCGACGCGGACTGGAACGCGAACTCCCAGTCTGTGATGCCGGCCGACGCGGTCACGAGGCGGGCGGACTCGTGGAGCTGGTCGCGGTAGGGGTCGCCCTCCGCGATGATGCGTTCGGGGAGCGAGTGCGCGGTGAAGAACACGCGCGTGGAGCCGTCGGTCACGTCCCAATCGGCGACCGCGTCGCGGATGTAGCTTGCGATGAGGCCGACGAAGCGCGGCTCGTCGTACCACGACGCGACCATGCGGAGATCGAACCGCGCTCCTACCGACGAGCGCGCGGCGAGGATGCGGTCCTCGTAGCCGCCGATGCTCATCTTCGCGTAGTGCGGCGCGAGCGCCAGGCCGACCACGACGTCGATGCCGTCGGCGGCGATCTGCTCCACGGCCTCGCGGATGTACGGGTGCCAGTGCTTCATTCCCACGTATGCCTTGAAGTTGCCACCCTGCGAAGCGTTGAGCGCTCGTTCGAGCGACGCCGCCTGCGAACGCGTGATCTCCAGCAGCGGCGACGGGCCGCCGATGCGGCGGTAGCGATCCGTTAGCTCCTCGACGGCTTCGGGGCTCGGCGCGGGCCCGCCGCGGATGTCGGTGAAGTACGGCTCGACCTCGTCGAGCGTGCGCGGGGTCCCGTATGCCATGAGCAGTACGCCGGCGGTCATGTCTTCTCCGGATCGTAGGCGTGGACGGTGTCGACGAGGAGCTTCAAGTTGTCCACCGCCGACGACGGCAGCACGCCGTGGCCGAGGTTGAACACGTGACCGGGCCGTCCCGCCGCACGCCGCAACACGTCGTGCGCACGATCGCGGACGACGTCCGGCGGTGCGAGCAGCACCGCGGGATCGAGGTTTCCCTGGATCGCGCGGTTGTGCCCGATGCGGCGCCACGCGTCGTCGAGCGCGATGCGCCAGTCGACGCCGACGACTTCGCAATCGGGGGCCGCCATCAGCTCGACGAAGCCGCCGCTGCCGGTGCCGAAATGGATACGCGGCACCCCGAGGCGCGCGGTCTCGCCGAAGATGCGGCGCGTGTAGGGGAGCACGAAACGCTCTACATCCTGCGGTGCGAGCGCGCCGATCCACGAGTCGAAGATCTGAACGGCTTGCACGCCGGCGGAGACTTGCTCGTGCACGTACTCCACGATGAGATCGGTGAGCCGCGTCATCAGCTCGTGCCACGCGAGCGGATCGCGGTACATCATCGACTTCGTGTTCGCGTAGTCGCGCGACGACTTGCCCTCGACGATGTAGCTCGCGAGCGTGAACGGCGCGCCGGAGAAGCCGATCAGCGGCACGACGCCGTCGAGCTCCTTGCGCAGCAGCTTGATCGCGTCGAGCACGGTTGGCGTGGTCTCCGGGATGGGCTTCGCGGTCATGCGCTCGATCTGCGCCATCGTGCGGATCGGCTCCGCGATGACCGGGCCGACGTCGTCGACGAGGTCGAACCCGATGCTCAAGCCCCACAAGGGGAGCGTGATGTCGGCGAACAGGATGGCCGCGTCGACGCCCAGCTCGTGCACGGGCATGAGCGTGACCTCGGCGATGAGATCGGGCCGGCGGATCAGCTCCAGGAAGGAGTGCCTCTCGCGCAGCGCCCGATATGCCGGTAATGCCCGCCCTGCTTGGCGCATCATCCACACGGGCGTGACGTCGGTGCGCTCGCGCGAGCATGCGCGCAGGAATCGTTCGGCTCGGGTCATTCTCGCGCAGGCTAGCAGGGGTGTTTCACGGAGGCTCGCTTCACGCGGACAAATGGGATAACCTCTCGCGAAATCTCAGCCTGATACTTCCCCGGGCGAACCAAGCCGATGATGGTGCGACGTCGTATTGGCGTGCGTCCGCGTGCCGGACGCGTCGTTCGCATTCTCGCAGCATCCACGATTGCGCTCGTCGTGCTCGCCGCGACACCCGCGGTCGCGCTGAACGCGGGCGAGTCGCGTTTGGTGTCGCTCGTGAACTCGAGCCGCCGCTCGTACGGCGTGCGTCCGGTCGTCGTCGCAACCGACCTCGCGGCGCGCGCACACCGGCACAGCGCGGAGATGGCCGCGAGCGGGCGCGCGTACCACTCGTCGAGCTTGCCGCCGTCGTCGGCTGAGAACGTCGCGCGCGTGCACAGCGTCGACGAGGCGCATCGGCTGTTCATGCAGTCCTCCTACCACCGCACGAACATCTTGGAGCCGTCGTACACGGTGATCGGGACCGGGGTGGTTCAGCGGGGAGAGTGGCTGTACGTCACCGAGATCTTCTCGGTTCGGCGTGTCGCCTCGTTGCCGCGCGTCGCGCAACGCTCCGCGTCGCGCTCCGCGTTCATTCTCCCTCCACCACGCCGCCCCGCACGCGCAGCCGTCCTGGTAGCGCCCGCGCGCACGTTGAGCGTGCTGCAACGCATCCTCTTGCTCGACCACGACCAAGCGATCCCGAAGCGGCCGACTTCGTAAGCGCGAGTATCAAAGGCCTGCGTGCACCGCCGGCTCGATCACGCGATACCGCTGCGGAATCGCCGGCCGGAACGTCTTCAACCCGCGCAGGCTCGCGCGCAATGCAACCTCGTGCGCCGGAGTCCAGCGAACGCCGTACATGCGCCGCAACCGCGGCGGCAGCGTGCCGAACGCCCAGAACGACACGACTTTGAGGATCGGCTTCCATTCCGCCTCGGGCGGCGGGTGCTTGATCGTCTCCGCTACCTGCTGCGCCGATTCGCCGACCATCAGCTCGTCGCTGTCGACGATCATGTCGACGTATGCGCGCAGCGCCGGCACCGTCGCCGGCACGCACGAACGCGGAAGCCCGAGCATCTCCACCGCGACCATCTGCTCCTGATGAAAATGCTCGCGCTCGTCGGGCGAGAGCGATCCGACCGTCAGCTCCTCGAACAGCAACGCGCTGTCGACGAGGCACGCGTGCACCCACAGCAGCAGCTCCGGGTCGAACGCGTCGTACGGCTGCCCGGTCACCTCGTCGATCCCGCGCACCCGGCGGTGCACGTCGTTGATGGTGTCGGCCGCGCGCTGCGCGTCCTGCAGGCTCCCGAACGTGATCGTGTACGCGAGCTGCAACGTGCGCTCGAGGCGCTTCCACGGGTTGCGCTGATAGAAGCCGGTCGCGCGCGCTCCGGCGATGACGAGCGGGTGGGCCGCTTGCATGAGCAACGCGCGCGCGCCGCCGAACAGGACGGTGGTCTCCTTGTGCACGCGCCAGGACACGCTCGACGGTCCGAACATGCCCTGGTCGCTCATGTCCCCACGATAGCGCGGGTTTCGCCGCCCGGATTTCGGGCCATCATCAATGACCGGGGTCGTTCGACTATCATCGAGGGCCGTCGGTAGCGAGGTTCGAGGAGGGTTCGGCATGGCGTATCAGAAGTTGCCCGCATTGGAAGAAAAGGGATTCGTCGTCCTGCGCGGGTACGACAAGAACGTAGAGCCGCGCGAGTGGGAGTCGATGGAGTACGTCGACTGGAAGAGCGGCGGCGACACCAACTTCGCTCCTATCGCGTCGGCGTTCGGCGAGATGGAGTGCGCGGGCTTCTGGGACCACGGCAAGGCCGACAAGGACGGGCTGTGGACCGACAACGCGAAGCTCTGCCCGTCCCTCGTCGAGTGGACCGAGCGCGTCGGCGCGCGCTACGGGCGCGTGCGCACGATCAAGCTCGAGCCCAACACCTACGAGGACGCGGTGCGCAACATGCACCCGGACGACAACAACCGCTTGAACCCCGAGGGCGAGGGCTGGGTCGTCCGCGCGTGGCTGCAGCTCACCGACAACCCCGACAGCTACATGATCGTGCGCGAGTCGAAGGACGATCCGACGACGGAGAGCCGCATCCCGCTTCCCGCGGGCGCACAGTTCGTCGTCGACTCCGAGCGTTTGTGGCACGCGGTATGGCATCCCGGGCCCGAGCCGCGCTACGCGCTCATCGTCAGCTTCGAGAGCGGTCCCGCGCTCGAGCGCTGGATCGAGGCCAACCGGGTCGAGGCGCACGCCGGCGTCTGACGGCGTCGCGGTGACGGGCGGAGCGCGCTGGCGACTCGCGCTCATCGCCGCTGCGGCCGCGGTGCTCGCCGCTCCGTTCGGGATCGAGCGCGTGCGTGACCGCACGCCGTCGCCCGAGCCCACCGGTCCGCCGAGCCTCGCGATATCGAGCCCCGCCGAGGGCGCGCAGATCGCCGGCAACGTGGTTGAGCTGCTCGTGGACGCGCGGGCGGTTCCTGCCGGCGCGCGGTACGCCGCGATCGCGGATCGTGACGCGCCCGCCGCCGGCGCGCCGATCCCGCGCACGAAAGGCGTTGCGTTCTCGTCGCGGCCGGTGGTGGCGGTCGGCGGGCTCGCGCCCGGCGCGCACAGGATCAACGTGGTGCTGGTGGATGCAAACGGCGCGCGTGCCGGCGACGCGATAGCAATGCGAACGGTTCGCACGAGCGGACCCGCGCTCACGGCCACGGCTCCGGCAACGGCGATCGAGGGCGAGCCGTGGACGATCACGATCTCGTCGCCGGGCATCGCGATCGCGCAGGGCGGAAGCCACTATCACTTGCTCATCGACCAGGAGCTGCCGCCGCCGGGCGTCGCCATCCCGGAGGACGCAGAGAACGTCGTGCACACCACCGTCGCGCGCGTGCCGCTCGCCGGCCTCGAAGCCGGCGACCATCACGTGTGGGTCGTGGCCGGCGACGCGGAGCATCGCCCGCTCGCGCCGTTCGCCGCCGATCTCGTCTACGTGAGAATAACCGCATGAGCGGC
>JBIOWR010000265.1:0-12372 GCA_044868775.1 Actinomycetota bacterium | reverse complement strand
CGGCGACGTCGTCGACGTCGCCGCCACCGACACCGGCGGCGGGCACGAGACGCCGCAAGAGGCAATCGACGCCGCGGTGGAACGCGCACTCCGCCCGGCCGCGCGATCCAAAGCCTTCACGTCGCCCGCCGGCATCGCGTTCGCAACGCTCATCGCGCTGCTGATCCTGTGGCCGTTCGCGCTCCCGGCGTTCCACGCAAGCAACCTGGAGGACGTGAAGAACATCCTCTTCACGTCGATCATCGTCACCGGGCTCAACGTGATCGCCGGCTACGCAGGACAGCTCTCGGTCGGCCAGAAGATCTTCTGGCTCGTCGGCGGCTACACCGTCGCGGTGCTCACCACCGAGTTCTCCGGCGTGCTCGGCGATCCGTGGATCGCGATGGTGATCGCCGTGTTGCTGGCGATGGGCGTCGGGTTCATCTTGGGCCTCCCCGCGTTGCGCGTGCGCGGCGCGTACCTCGCCATCGTCACGCTCGCGTTCGTGCCGATCTTCTTCGACATCTTCAAGAGCGAATTGTTCAAAGGAGTTTTCCACGGCGCGCAAGGCATATCCGACGTGACCAGCTACGTCGGCAACCTCGCGCGACCACCGATACGCGTTATCCATTATCCCTTCACGAACCAGCCGCTCACCGACCTCGACTTCTACATCTTCACCGTCGCTTTGTTCGGCGTGATGGTGTTCCTGGTCCGCAACCTGGTGAAGAGCCGGTGGGGCCGCGCGATGACGTCGATCCGTGAGTCCGAGATCGCAGCGAAATCCTCGGGCGTGCGCGTCACGCGCGTGAAGCTGTCGGCGTTCATGCTCTCCGCCGCGTACGCGGCCGTCGGCGGCATCCTGGCGACGTACTCCATCGCATCGATCGGACCCGGCCAGGCGTTCGCGATCCACATTCGCGATTCCTTCGCGTACGTCGTGGTCATGATCGTCGGCGGAACCGGAACGCTCGCGGGTCCCGTCGTCGGCGCGACGACCATCGAGATCATCCGCACGCTCACCAGCAGCCTGCTCAAGCTGCAAACGATCATCCTCGCGGTGCTCGCGCTCTTCACCGTCATCACCACGCCCGGCGGAAGCGTCGGCGCATTCCGCGACGCGCAAGCGCGCCGGCGCGCACGCAAGCGGCCCGCCGAGGAGATCGGCCCGATCGAACGCCTGCCACAACCACTCGTCGCGCCGCGCCCGCGCACCTCAGGCGACGTCGTCGCGAGCGGCGACGTCGTGCTCGAAACCAAGAACATGTCCAAGATCTTTGGAGGGTTGCGTGCCAACGACACCGTGTCGATCGCGGTGCGGCGCGGCACCGTGCACTCGCTGATCGGACCGAACGGCTCCGGGAAGACCACGTTCATCAACGTGGTCACCGGCGTGTACCAACCCGAGGAAGGCGAAGTGTGGTTCGCCGGCGATCGCATCGACGGCAAGCCTGCGTTCGTCACCGTGGAGCGCGGCATGGGACGCACGTTCCAGAACCTGCAACTGTGGAGGCGCATGACCGTGCTGGAGAACGTGATGGTCGGGCTGCACGTGCGCGCCGAGTCGGGAATGGTCGCGAACATGATCCGCACGCCACGCGCGCGCCGCGAGGAAGCGCGCATCCGCGCGCGCGCGATGGGACTGTTGCAGTTCGTCGGGCTGGATCGCTTCGCGGACGTTCCCGCGGGCGCGCTGCCGTACGGGCCGCAACGGTACCTGGAGATCGCGCGCGCGCTCGCGCTCGATCCCACGTTGCTGATCCTCGACGAGCCCGCGGCCGGGTTGAACCCCGCGGAGGTCGGCGACCTCATGAGGCTCATCCGGCGGATTCAGACCACGGGAATCACGGTGTTCCTCATCGAGCACCACATGGACCTGGTGATGGGCGTCTCCGATCACATCAGCGTGCTCGACTACGGAAAGAAGATCAGCGAGGGGTCGCCCGAGCACGTACAGGCGGACGAGCGCGTGATCGAGGCGTATCTCGGCGCCGAGTTCGCGCAATCGGGGGCGCACTGATGCCGGCCAAGCGCAAGCGCACCGCCGCCGCGATCGTCGTTCGTGAGCCGCAACCAACGGTTGAATCCACACCCTCGCCGGCCACGCCCCGCCCGCGCGGCGACGTCGTGCTGGACGTGGAGGACTTGCGCGTGCTGTACGGCTCGGTAGCCGCGTTGAAAGGAATCAGCTTCAGCGTGCGCGAGGGAGAGATCGTCTCGATCATCGGCTCCAACGGCGCCGGCAAGACGACGACGCTCAAAACGGTGTCCGGCGTGTCGGAGCTGTTGAAGCACGTGCGCGGACGCATCTCCATCTACGGCAGGCGCGTCGAGGCGTTGTCCGCGCACAAGATCGCGCGGCTGGGCGTGGCGCACGTGCCCGAGGGGCGCAAGATCTTCCCGAACCAAACCGTACGCGACAACCTCATGCTCGGCGCGTTCGGGCGCAAGGATTCCGAGATCGACAAGGACATCGAGGAGCAGTACGAACGATTTCCGATCTTGGGTAAGCGGCGGAGTCAGGCGGCCGGGCTCATGTCCGGCGGCGAGCAGCAGATGCTGGCGATCGCGCGCGGGCTGATGGCGCGGCCGAAGATCATGCTGTTCGACGAGCCGTCGATGGGACTCGCGCCGCTGATCGTGAAGCAGGTGTTCGACATCCTGCGCCTGCTCCACGACGAAGGGAAGACGATCTTGCTCGTCGAGCAAATGGCGTTCCAGACGTTGCAGATCTCAGACCGGAGCTACGTTCTGGAGACCGGTGAGATCACGCTCGAAGGAACCGGGCACGAGCTGCTCGACAACCCGAAGGTGAAAGAGGCCTATCTCGGCGCCTGACGCTCGCGCTCCGCAAATACGAAGCGCGCGGCCCTACTGAACGACGACCTCGCTCTTGACTAGCTTCGCACGCACGATGAGGCGGTTGAGCGAGGTGTGCGGCGGGTCGCACGTGGTGAGCGTGAGCGACGGTTCGGGGGTTGGGAGCTTCACGCTCAAGTCCGTCGGCAAGGTGATCCACGGGTTGCCGTGGCCGTCGAACGGCTGCACGACCTCGTAGGTGAAGGTCCCGGTCGGCGCGACGAGGATGATCTGGTCGCCCGGGCGAAGCCGCTCGAGGTGGCGGAACGGCTCGCCGAACCCGGTGCGGTGACCGGCGATCGCCACGTTGCCGAAGTCGCCGGGGAGCGGTGTGTCCGGATAGTGGCCGGCGCCCGCGCGCAGGGCGTTGCCGGTGATGCCCTCCACCACGATGACGTTCACCCTCAGCTTGGGGATTCGCAGCCGGGTGAGCGCCTCTCCAACTTTGATCTTCTGCTCCTTGTACGCCTGGATGTGCGTCGCGTCGCTCTTGGTCGCTTCGAATTGGCTGGCGAGCGAGCCCTGCTTCTGGCGTGCGTAGAAGTGCGTGTAGAAGGGGTACACGAGCATGCCGATGCCGCCGACGGCGAGCAGCAGCACGATGACCCAGAGCCCGAGCCGGCCGGTGCGCCGCCGCGGGACCGCGCCCAGCAGGAAACCCATGGTGGCGAGGACGCGCTTCGGCAGACCCTCGTGCTTGGGAGGCAGGCGAAGCGGGCGCTCGCCCGACGGTTCCGTGGGCCACAGCTCGAACGTCTGATCGACCATCGACTTCCTTTCTACCACCGGAGCGCAGTTCTACCACCGGAGCGCACGCGACGCCGGAGCGCCGTTCGCGCTCGCGCTGATTCCAACGACGCCGAAGCGTGCCGGGTTCGCTCCTTGAGGAATCCTTAGTCGTCGAACGGCCGCATCCGGTGGATTCGCCGGATTCGCGACGGCGCCAAAGCGAGGAAGGGTCGCGCCCGCACGAAAGCCGCCGACGCAGCGCGGCGCGCGGAACGGCGACGCAGCGCGCGGAACGGCGCCCGTTATTGCTCGTGCGCGCGCCGCGCCTCGAGCCGCTTGTCGCGGCCCGCGGGGATCTTGCGGAAATCCCACGAGGCGATCTCGTCGGGCACGAGCTTGAGCCACACGTGGCTGCGGACCTCGGGGATGGGCACGTCTCCCCAATATTTCTGCGCGTACCGTTGCTTGGCTCGGTCCAGCCCGGGGTCGCCCTCCGCTTCCACGAACCGCCCGCGCAACACCGCTCCGCGCAGCTCGGCGTAGTCGGTGCCGGTGTCGGCGCAGATCGCGACCGGCGATCCTTTGCGGAGGTCGCGCGTGCGGCGGCTCTTGATGAGCGAGCTGAGCCAGACGGCACCGTCGTGCCATACGAACCAGAGCGGCGCGACGTGCGGAACGCCGTCGGGCGACACCGTCGCAACGTGCACCTCGCGCGCGGACTCTAGAAGCACGTCGAGCTCGTCCGGGGAGAGGCGCAACTGCTCGCGCGGGATCGGCATGGTGCGCGCCAGCCTAACCGGGGTCGCGATAGCTGAACACGTCGGGGTCGATCTCGGCCCGCGCATGCGCGCGCACGATCCGGCCGCGCCAGCCGCGAACGAAGCCGATTCGTGCGGGGATCTCCACTTCGACGAACGACT
Organism: Actinomycetota bacterium; assembly: GCA_044868775.1. GTDB lineage: Bacteria > Actinomycetota > AC-67 > AC-67 > AC-67 > JBIOWR01. Next base: position 7,885 of record JBIOWR010000265.1, on the reverse strand, counting down.
CCGCCTCGCCGACCCGGCACTCGCACTTGACGAGCGCGGCGCCGTTCACCTCCGCGCTCTCGCGCGCGGCCTCCTCGGGTTCGCCGGTCACGCCGAGCACCGGCGCCTGGCGCATCGCGGCCGCGAGCACCGCGGCGTCGGCGGCAGCTTGCGCTCGGGCGCGCGTGACGAACAACGCACCGAGATCGGCTGCGGCGAGTGCCAGCGTGCACAGGATCATCGAGCCCATCGCCACCGTCAGCGAGATCGACCCGCGTTCGCGGGTCACGGCGGAGCCTCGCGCTCGGTGCGCATCACGACCGAAGAGCGCAGCACGACCCCGTTCGGCACGAACGCTCCGATGAACGGGACCACGATCTTCGGCGAGTATCGAATCGTGATGCGAACCGGATCTCCAACGGAGCGCTCCGCCGGCTCGACGGCGATCTCGGCTCGCTCGGCGTCGAGCCCGCCCGCCTCGAGCGCAGCGTCGCGTGCTCGCGCGGCGTCGTTCCAAACCGCGGCGACGCGGGCACCCTCGCGCGCGGCGTGCTGCACGGAAAGTTGCTCGGAGACGAGCAGCGCAACTTGCACGAGCAGCAACAGCGCGACGACGGCGATGGGCAAGACGGCGACGAACTCGACCGATGCCGCACCGCGATCACTCCGCGGCGGTCGCCGCCGGGAAGCCGGGGCGGCGTGCCCTCCGCCCGGCTCCCCCGCACGGCGTCCCGTCATGCGAATAGCGCGACGACCTTGTCGAAGATCGTCTGGAAGAAGTCGGCGAGCGCGCCGCCCTTCGCCCAGTTCATCAACAGCAAGGCGACCGTAGCCGCGACGAGCGTGACGAGCGTGTATTCCGCGGTGATGGCTCCTCGATCCTGCCGTAGCCGGCCGATGAGCCTGCGAACGATGTTCATCTTGTCTCCTCTCCCTTGTGCGAACCATGAATGCGGACGACGAGTGCGGACGACGAATGCGGACGACGAATGCGAACGGTCACCCGGCGCGGAACGAACGCAGCGCGACGAGAACGACGGGCGCCACCGTGAGCAACCCGAACGCCGGCAAGAAGCACACGACGATGGGGAAAAGAATCCGGACCGGCGTGCCCCGCGCTTGCTCCTCGGCGGTGGCGCGTCGTTGCTCGCGCATCTCCGTCGCAAGCTCGGTGAGCGTGACGGCGATGGACGTGCCGAGGCGTTCGGCGCGCAACAACGTCGCTGCGACCATGCGAACCTCGGAAGCGTCCGCGCTTCGGCAAAGGATCGCGTACGCGCGGTCGCGCGACAGGCCGTGCTCGAGCGCGTCCACGGTCTCGCGCATCGCGTCGCCGAGGGGTCCGTCGTCGCGTTCGGCCGCGAGCGCGAAGGCGTGCGCCACGCTCGATCCCGCTCGCACGCATGCCGACATGAGGTCGAGCGCGTCCGGCAGCGCCGCGACCACCAAACGGCGTCGCGCATCCGCGCGCCGGGCGTCGCGCACGTCGGGCCACCGCCAGCCCGCGACGCCGAGAACCGCGGCCGCACCGGCGGCGCGCGCGCCGTTCGCGAGCAACGGCGCCGATCCGGCTCCGATCGCCGCGAACATCAGCCTCTCCGACCGGCTGCGACCGCGCGACCAGATACGACTCCGACGCGCCGGCTCGGCGGGTGCAAGTCGGGCAAGGACGCGTCGTCTCATCGTGGTCGCGGCCTCCCGATCCGGCGCATCCACGCGAAGCCGGCCGCTTCGAGGAGAACGCCCGCCGCGACGAGCGCGATCCCGGCAGGCTCGTGGAACAAGAAGCGAAGCTCGCCGCCACCGCCCGCCCCCATGATCATCAAGAACGCAACCGGTAGGACGCCGATCACGAGCGCGGTCATGCGACCTTGCGCCGTGGCGGCGCGAAGCTCGCGGCTGAGGCGGCGGCGGTCGACCGCGGCGTCCACGATGCACTCCAGGACCGGCCGCACATCGGCGCCGGAGCGCACCGCAGACGTGAGCGCCACGGCGAGCACGTCGGCGCCTCGAATGCGATTGCGCCGGGCGAACTCTGCGAGCGCATCTTCAATACGAACGCCGACACGCAATTCATCGAGCACTCGGCCGATCTCGTCGCGCATCGGCGGGGATGCTTCGGCGTGCGCGCGCGTGAGCGCTTGCTGGACGTTGCCGCCTGCACGCACCGTGTCACACATCGCTCGAACGGCGAATGGGAAGGCGTGCTCGATCCGGTCCAAGCGCGCGGCCGCACGCCGCAGCAACACGAAGAACGTCCCGAGAGCAGCGGCGGGAACACCGGCGAGCGCGCCGGGAACGCCCGACAGCACGGCGCCTCCCGCAGCACCGGCGCCGAGGACGAACAGCGCGCGCAGCGGGAGCGCGTCGCAACGAACGCCGGCGGCGACGCAGAGCCGTTGCAAAGGTGTCTCGCTGCGCGGGGGTGCGACGAGCGCATTCAAACGCCGGCGAACCGCAACCCTCATGCGCTCTCTCCCGCCTCGAACAGCTCGGGGCGCGGCTCTCCCGCTTCGCGAAGACGATGGAGGAACCGCGGCAGCGAGCCGGTCGCGCGGTGCGCTCGGCGATCCCATCGCACGAGCGGCACGGTCTCGATGCCACCGTCCGCGCCGCTTCGCACGTGCGCGATCTCGGCGACCCGGCGGACGGGCGACATGCGTTCGAGATGCACGATCAGATCGAGCACGGCGGCGATCTGCGCGCGCACGGCGGCGATCGGCAGCGCCACGTCGGCGGTGAGCACCATCGCTTCGAGTCGCGAGATCAAATCCCGCGGCGAATTCGCGTGCACCGTGGACATCGAGCCGCGATGCCCCGTGTTCATCGCCTGGAGCATGTCGAACGCCTCACCACCGCGAACCTCTCCGACGACGATGCGGTCCGGACGCATCCGCAGCGCGTTGCGCACCAGCTCCCGCATGCCGACGGCGCCGGCGCCCTCCACGTTCGCAGGCCGCGTCTCCAGCGCGACGACGTGTGGTTGCTGCAATCGCAATTCCGCCGCGTCCTCGATCGTGATGACGCGCTCCGATTCGGGGATGAAGCTCGACAGGCCGTTCAACAGCGTCGTCTTCCCCGTGCCCGCGCCTCCGCATACGACGATGTTGGTCTTGGCGCGCACGCACGAACGAAGGAACGTGGCCATCGCCTTCGTGAGCGCGCCCATCTCGACGAGGCGTTCGATGCTCAGCGGATCGCGCGCGAACTTTCGGATCGTGAGCACGGGGCCGCCGATCGCGAGCGGCGGGATGATCGCGTGCACGCGGGAGCCGTCCGGCAACCGCGCGTCGATCCACGGACGCGACGCGTCGATGCGAAGACCAAGCGGTCCGACGACGCGATCGATGAGGTGCAGCACCGCGGCGCCGTTCTCGAGATCGAGATCGGTCTTCTCGATACGTCCGAGTCGCTCGACATACACCGTGGACGGTCCGTTGACCATGACCTCGTCGACGGTCGGATCGCGAAGCAGTGGCTCCAGCGGACCGAGGCCGACGACGGCGTCGGTGATCTGACGCTCGAGCATCGAACGCTCGACCTCGTCGAGCGCAGGCGCGTGCTCGCTCAACAACCGGGACACGCGGCGATAGGTCTCCACGCGATGATCCGAGGGTGCGGCACCGGCGCGGGACGATTCCTCGAGCAGCAAGCGCTGCACTTTCTCGCGAAGGGCGATGCGATCGGCGCTCACAAGCCCGCTCCTTCGCGAAGCGCCGCGACGAAACGCTTCACCGGACGGCTCGGCCGGCGCGGCAAGAGGCCGACGTCGGCGGCACGGGCGAGACTCCGATCCATCGGCATCACCGCTACCGGAGCTCGCCCGAGCGCCTTCTCGACATGCGCGGCGCGCAAGGCGCTCCGTCGCATTCTGGTTACGACGAGCGCGCGCTCCTCCGGACACGAGCGCGCCGCGCGAACCGAGGCGACGTCCGCCGCGCACACGAGGAACGTGACGTCCGGTTCGAACGCAGGCGCATCCCGCCCGCAATCGATGACGACAACCGACGCGACGCGTTGCGCGGAGCGAACGAGCGTGCGCACGAACGTCGCGACCGGAACCGGCCGATCCACCTCCGCAGGGAGCAGCGCCCTCCCCGCAGCGTGCGACTCGCACGCCGAAGCGACGACGTCCGGGAGCGGCGCGGCCGCCGCGCGCTCGAGGCTACCGCCTGCGTCGTCGTCGGCGAACGCGAGCTGCCCGCCGCCGGAGAGATCGATCAGCAACGAGCCTTCGACATGAGCCGCCAGCAAGCATGCAATCGTCGACGTCCCCGCGCCGCCGCGCGCACCAACGAACGCGATCGCGCGCCCGAGCGAGGGCGACGACGCATGGCCTACTGCGGCGGAGGCAACGATCGCGCCGAGGTTGCCGGCGTCGTCGGGCCATCGCACGAACCCGCGTGCGTTCGCGGCGAATCCCGCACGTGCGTCGGCGAGCGGATCGCCGGTCGACAACACGACGAGCGACGACGACCCGGGAGCGCGCGGGAACGAGAGCGGCGATGCGAGGATCACTCCCTCGCCGCGCACCGCCGACAGCGCGGCGAGATGGATGCCGTCGCATCGCTCGATCGCGTACGCGACGTCGTCGAGGACCGACGCGTCCTCGTGCAAGACCGACACTCCCACGCTCGCCATCTCTCTCCCGAAGTCTCCGGGGGAAGGCGAGGAAGGGACCGCGAGTATGGGGGCCGGCACGCGGAGAGTCAACGGTCGGTCGACCGGCTCGCGGCGGCCGCGAAGAGATTCTCGAAGCACTCGTTCGCAAGGGCGAACGGCGCCCGGGGCCCAGGACGCAAAGCAGGCCCCGGGGCTTGTTGCCGGGGCCTGCTCGGGGCGGCGCGGGGGTGGGCGGTCCCCCACGCGGGGGTTGAGAGACCACTCCGCTTCAGGAGGAGTCACCCGGCAATCTCCCCACAAGACCGGCCCCTAAACGCGTTCCACAGAAAAAAGACGAAAAGTTTTTCGGGGGCTACGATGGGCGGCGAGATGCAGGCAGCCTTCTTCGACCTGGACAAAACAGTAATAGCGCGCTCCTCCACGCTGGCCTTCGGCCGGCCTCTCTACAAAGAGGGCTTCATTGGCCGGAGCGAGCTGATCAAGGGGGTCTATGCCCAGCTCGTCTACCTCTTGACCGGGGCGGACGAGGCCAAGATGGAGAAGATGCGGCAGGCCCTGCTCCAGCTGACGAAAGGCTGGGACCGGGACAAGCTCTCCACGCTCGTCCAGGAGACCCTGTCCGAGATCATCGACCCGATCATCTTCTCCGAGGCGATGGACCTCGTCGAGGAGCACCTCGCGAAAGGCCGGCGCGTGTACATCGTCTCCTCCAGCGCCGAGGAGATCGTCGTCCCGCTCGCCACCTACCTCGGGATCCCGCACGCGATCGGAACCCGGCCGATGGTCGAGGACGGCAAGTACACCGGCGAGCTCGAGTTCTACTGTTACGGCGAAGGCAAGCGGGAGGCGATCCAGAAGGAAGCCGCGGAGCAAGGCATCGACCTGGCGGAGTCGTACGCATACTCCGACTCGGTGACCGACGTTCCGATGCTCGAAGCGGTCGGCCACCCACACGTCGTGAACCCGGACAAAGAGCTTCGCGCGATCGCGGAGGAGCGCGGCTGGCCGGTGCTCGAGTTCAAGAACCCGATCTCGGTGCGGCGGAGGCTGAGGGAGCGCGGAGCGGAGCTTGCCGGGCGCGGAGCGCGGCTCGCGAAAGAGGTTCCTCCGTTCGTGACGCAGCAAGTGCCGCGTGTCGCGCGCGAAGTGCCGCGTGTCGCTCGCGAGGTTCCGCGCTATGCGCGAGAAGTGCCGCGCTACGCGCAACGCCGGGCGCAGGAAGCGACGCGCAGAGACGTGATGTTCACGGCCGCGGCGCTCGCGGCGGTGTTGCTCGGCGTGTTGTGGTTGCGTCGCCGCCGCACGCTTGAGGCCTAACGTCACTTGACCGGCACACGCCGAAGTGACAAGGTGGGATCGCCTGGGAAGAGCCGGAACCCACGCGCGGTCAGCCGCGGGAGGCGATTCGGAGCCCACGGGCTTCGAGATGGAGCGCGCTTTGTTAGCCGACTCTTCCCAGTTCTTCTTTTCCAGAGGGCGATCCCGAGTGCGCTCCGGAACGACCCCGTGACGTGAGCGGCAGCACCGCGACGGCGGCAACAACGCACGCTCCACCCAGGAGCTGAAGCGCGGACAGGCGTTCGTGGAGGGTGAGGGCCGCGAGCAATACCGTTACCACCGGCTCCCACGTGCTCACGATCGACGCGCGCGTGGGCCCGATTCGCTCCACCGACGCCACGAACGTCGTCACCGCGATGGTGATCGACACGAGCGCGAGCGCGAGCAGCCACGCCCACCCGGAGATTCCCACGTCCAGGTCGATCGAGCCCGTCACTCCTCCGGTTACCAGGAACGCGATCGCTCCCCCGGTGACGATCGTCGCGCTCGAAACCAGTGGAGATATGCCCGCAATCGCCCGCTCCGCGGCAAGGATGTAGATGGCGTACGCGACGGCGCTCCCCAATGCGAGCGCAACGCCGAGCGCGTCGAGATCGCTCGCCGGCGCGCCCAGCACGAGCGCGGTGCCACCCAACCCGAGCGCGAGCGCGACGGCCTTCCCCGCTCCCATCTTCTCTCGCCCGAGAACGAGCGCCAGCACGGCCACGAGCGCCGGATACGCGTAGAGCAGCAGGCCGGCGGTAGCAGCGGGAATCCGCGCGAGCGCTTCGAAGAACATGCGGGATTGCGTGCCGTACCCGATCCCGCCCAGCGCGAGCAACACCAAAGCACGCCCCCGCGGCATCACGCGCGGCGTGCGAGCAAACAGCACGATCGCCCACAACATGACCGCGCCGAGCGCGAAGCGAACCGCGAGCAACGTGGGCACGCCGATGTTCTCGCGATACGAGAGCTTCCCGATGATCGTCGTCGCGCCGAACGCCGTCGCCGACGCGAGCGCAAGCCCGATGCCGATCGTTTCGCTCCGCTGCATGGCGCGCAGCCTAACGGCACGAGGGCCATCGTGACGACGCACACCGTGACGAAGCGCGCTCCACCACACAAACCTCTAGTCCCCGTTGCGAATCGGATAGCACGCGCGAAAAGGCGCAGACGGTCGCAACGTCGCGCTCATCTTGGGACGGGATCGGGTCGTGTGCCGGAAATGCCGCCGCAGTTGTCCGATCCGCGGTGAATGAGCGATGCACGTGTACTACACGCGTTCGTACGCGGTAACTAGTCACGCGGAGTGTAGAAGAACCATACCCGTTAGCCATCACGAGCCTCGCACGCGTCCCCGATGCAGTCATTGCAAGGCGAAAGGGACCGGGACGAGACAGCAAGGGGGTAGCAACGCAGTGAAGAAGCTCATCGCAGGGGCCATCGTGGTGCTCGCAGTGTGTGCAATCGCCGGTACGGCTGGGGCGGCGACCCAGACCATTACCGCGAATCTCACCAACTCCGTTTCGATGACGGCGGATCCGACCTCGACGATCTCGTCCTGGGTGCTCGCGGCATCCGGCGCGAACACCGTCTCGGGTGGATCGATGACCGTCAGCGCGAACAGCCCGTACACCGTGACCGTGTCCGCCGACAAGACGCGCCTGTCCGAATGGGATGGCAGTGCTTACGTGACGAACGGCAAGACCTTGACGAACCCCCTCGTGATCACGCCGACCCGCTCGGGCGGAACGGCACCGACCGCGGCGACCGCGTCGGCGGCGACGATCGGCACCAGCTCGACGCTGGCCGTCGGCACCGGGCTCGGCACCGACACCTTCGACCTGTCGCTCGGGCAGACCACCGCGATCGGCGACTCCGCGCTCGCAGACCCGAACACGTACCACATCGTTCTCACCTACACCGCCTCCAGCACCTTGTAACTCCGCAGGAACCCGCCCAGCCG
>JBIOWR010000264.1:0-8271 GCA_044868775.1 Actinomycetota bacterium | reverse complement strand
CGTTCTGTCCGAGGACGTGTGGTCGAAGGCCGAGGGGACGCGCAAGAAGGTCATGAAGGGCGGCGAGGAGATCACCGATGTCGAGAAGGACGCGCTCGTCGACTCCGAGGTTGATTCGGTGCTCGTCCGTTCGGTGCTGACGTGCGATTCGCGCTACGGCGTGTGCGCCGCGTGTTACGGGCGGAACCTCGCCACCGGCCGCATGGTCGAGGTCGGCGAAGCGGTCGGCATCATCGCCGCGCAGTCGATCGGCGAGCCGGGAACGCAGCTGACGATGCGTACGTTCCACACCGGTGGTGTCGCAGGAGAAGACATCACGCACGGCCTGCCGCGCGTCGTGGAGCTGTTCGAGGCGCGCAAGCCGAAGGGCGAGGCGCAGATCTCCGAGCTGACCGGAACCGTCGAGATCATCGAGGGCGACAAGGCGCGCGAGATCAAGGTCACGTCGGACGACGGCAAGGAAGAGATCGCTTACAAGGTGCCGCGCCGCGCGCGCTTGCGCGTGGAGAACGGCGGCCGCGTCGAGGTCGGGCAGCAGATCACCGAGGGTTCGGCGAACCCGCACGAGATCTTGCGCATCCAGGGTCCGCGTTCGGTGCAGATATTCCAGGTGGACGAAGTGCAGCAGGTGTACCACTCGCAGGGCGTGTCGATTCACGACAAGCACATCGAAGTCATCGTGCGCCAGATGCTGAAGCGTGTGTACGTGCTCGAGCCCGGCGACAGCGAGTTCCTGCCGCAACAGCTCGTCGAGCGGAAGATCTTCGAAGAGGTCAACCGCCGCGTCGTGGAAGAAGGCGGCGATCCCGCATCGGCGCGTCCGATCCTCATGGGAATCACGAAGGCGTCGCTCGCCACCGAGTCGTGGCTGTCGGCGGCGTCGTTCCAGGAGACGACGCGCGTGTTGACGGACGCCGCGATCTCGGCGAAGTCCGACTCGTTGCTCGGTCTCAAGGAGAACGTGATCATCGGAAAGCTGATCCCGGCCGGAACCGGCATGAGCCGCTACCGCACGATTCGTGTGTTCCCGACGGAAGTTCCGGAGCGCGTGTGGGCGGTTCCGTCCGGCGACGGACAGGAAGAGCACCCGACGCTCGAAGCACCGGTGCAACCGTTCAGCTTGCCGGTGCCTCCGCAGTTCCAAGAGATCGGTCCGGAGGACGTGGCCGGCGCCGGTGGAGAGAACGAGTAGTCGCTCTGTTGTCGTGTGATCGGGGACGCCTTCGGGCGTCCCCGTTCTCGTCGCGCCCCATCCCTTTCTCGTCGCGACGCGGATTTATTTTTGGCGAAGTTCGCTCGTTCGTGCTTGCTCGCGCGTAGACATGGGGCCCGCCGGGAATCTCCCTTGACGGCTCGGAAACCCCGACCAGGAAAGGGGGGCCGTGATGAAGCGGCTCGTGGCGTTGATCGCGATGGTCGCGATCGTGGTGCTCGTAACGGGGCTTGCGGTTGCAGGCAACGCTTGCCCTGAGAACTCACGCAATCCCGATGGCACGCCACCGAATTGCGGCCAAGCTCCAGCAGAGCCGCCGCCGCCGGGATGCGTCGAGGAGGGCCCGGTCTCGGGCGCCGTTCGTGAGAACGTGGAGCCGGTCGATCCCACCGGCGGTCACTCCGGTGACCCAAACTCAGGCGGCGTCGTTCACCGCGTCAACTGCACGGTCGTCGAGGGAGTACTCGGACTTTGACGTTTTGCTTCCTGCCTCCCTGCGAGGGAGGGGCGCCTTCGGGCGCCCCTCACGCATGCTTGCGAGTGAGCGATCACCAGCCGTGTGATCCGGGCTCCCCTTTGAACGGACCGACGATCTCGGACGTGATCCAGCCTCCGTAGAACGCGCCGGGTTGGGGAGTCACGCGCTCGTCGCCGAGGTATGCCTCGTCGACACGGCTTGCGTAGAACGCGATGTGGTCGGCGAGCGCGGCGTACGACGGGTTCACGGATGGATACGTCCATGCCGCCTCGGGCGAGAGGCGACCGTTCACGCGAAGGTTGAAGTAGTGCGCGCGTCCCTTCCACTCGCAGAACGTCGTGCCGTCGACGGGCTCCAAGAATTCCATGCGCACGTCGCCACGGGGGACGTAGATCGTCGGTGGACTCGACGTCTCCAGCACGCGAACCGCTCGCGTCGAGTCGGCGATCGGCTCACCGTTGAACACGACGCGCGCGCGGCGGCGTTCGGGCTCGACGCGCGGCCGGCGCGGGTAGTCCCAGACGGACTCCTGACCCGGACCGGGCTCGATGCGCTGCGGGCGTGCCATGTCGACAGTTGGGAACGTTGGGGGTTGCTGTTCTATTCCGAGGTGCGATACACGCGCGTCACGTACTCCTGCATCATGCGCGTCGCGGCGAAGTGCGGCGCGATCGAACGGATCGACGACTTCACCAGCCGCATCCACCCGCGCGGGATACCGTGCTCGTCGCGCTCGTAGAACAGCGGCAATGCTTCGTGCTCCAGGATGTCGTACAGCCGCTGCGAGTCGCGTGCGTCCATCGCCGCGACGTCGGACGTGGCGTGTGCGGGGATCGCCCACCCGTTGGTTCCGTCGTGCGCCTCGTCCCACCAGCCGTCGAGCACGCTGCAATTGAGGCCGCCGTTGAGCGCCGCCTTCATGCCGCTCGTGCCGCACGCCTCCATCGGCGGGCGCGGAACGTTGATCCAGATGTCGCAGCCCGAAACCAGCTTGCGCGCCATCGCGAGGTCGTAGTCTTCGAGGTATGCGACGCGCTCACCGACGTGGGGCGCCCACTTCAGCTCGAAGACGCCTTGCACGAGACGCTTTCCTTCTTCGTCGGCCGGATGCGGCTTGCCGGCGAGCACCAGCTGGATCGACCGTTCGCCTTCGAGCAACCGCAGCGCTCGCGCGGGATCGTACGTCAGCAGGTGCAAGCGCTTGTACGTGGCTGCGCGGCGCGCGAATCCGAGCGTGAGCACGCCGGGGTCGAACGCGCGCATCGCGGCCTCCACGTATTCGATTGGCTCGCCGCGACCGAGGCGGTCCTCCGCGGCGCGATACCGCAGGTACTCCACGAGCCTGCGGCGGAGCTCGGTGCGCACGTTCCACAGCTTCTCGTCGGGGACGTCGTCGATCGGGGCCCACGTCTCGGGGTCGCTCGCGTGCTCCCGCCAGCCGTCGCGCAGGTGCTCGTCGAGCAACGCGGCCATCGGCTCCGCCATCCATGACGGCAGGTGCACGCCGTTCGTAACGTGGCCGATCGGCACGTGTGCGGCGTCGACGCCGGGATACAAATGCGTCCACATCGCGCGTGCAACGGCGCCGTGCAAGCGGCTCACGCCGTTCGCGGACTGCGCGACGCGAAGCCCGAGCGGCGTCATGCCGAACGGCTCGTCGTCGTCGTCGGGCCGCGCGCGTCCGAGCGCGAGGATCTCCTTCACGTCGACGCCGAGCGCAGGCGGCAGGTCTCCCAGGACGCCTTCGATCTCGGGGCTCGTGTACGCCTCGTTGCCGGCGGCAACCGGCGTGTGCGTCGTGAAGACGGTGCGGCGACGCACGTCCTCCAGCGCGGCGTGGAAGTCCGCGCCGTCGGCGACGCGTGCGCGCGCAAGCTCCAGTGGAGCGAACGCAACGTGACCTTCGTTGAGGTGGAGCACGCCGGGATCGATTCCCATGGCGCGCAACACACGGATGCCTCCGATGCCGAGCAACGCGTATTGCGCGAGACGAAACTTGCGATCGCCGACGTACAGGCGCGACGTGATCCAGCGATCGACGCGATGGTTCTCGGGGAGTTGCGCGTCGAGGAGGTACAGCGGTACGCGTCCGATGTCGACGCGCCACACCTGCACGTGAACCGTGCGGTCGCGTATCTGCACGCCGGCCTTGATCGGCCGGCCGTCGTCGCCGCGCACCAGCGCAGCCGGCAAGCGATCGGGATCGGTCTCCGTCCAGTACTCGTGCTGCCATCCGCTCGGGTCGACGCGCTGGTGGAAGTATCCCTGGCGATACAGCAACCCCACGCCGGCGAACGGCAGCGCCATGTCCGACGCTTCTTTCAGGATGTCGCCGGCGAGCACGCCGAGGCCGCCCGCGTATGTCGGCAATGAACCGTGGATGCCGAACTCGGTGCACATGAAGACGGCCGGGTAACGCACGTCGAGGCCGGCGCCCATCGCCGGGCGGCGGAGATACTCTCGCATCGCGGCGGTGAGCTTGCGCACATGCGAGAGGTACGCAGCGTTCGCGGCGGCGCGCTCGAGCGCGCCGGGCGAGAGCTCTTGCAAAAGGCGGACTGGATTCGCTCCGCTCAACTCCCACCGATGCTCGTCGAGCGAGCGAAACACGTCCTCGCCGCCGCGCGCCCACGACCAGTAGTAGTTGAGCGCGATCTCGGCGAGTGGCTCGAGCGCAGGCGGAAGCCTTCGCGCGAGCGCGTCGACGGCGGCGTGCACGTCGCTCGTGCCGCGCATCAGCTCGGTCCGCGTCTCGCGTTCGTCGCACCGCGGATAGTGATGCGATCAGGGGTAGTGATGCGATCAGGGGACGAGGCGAAGGATGGGCGACGGCGCGGCGTCGAGAAGAGCTCGTCGAGAGCCACGAGCAACACAACCACGAATAGCTCGTCCATCAGCATCAGCATTACCACGTGCGAGCAACGGCGGCGATAAGACCGCGACAACGAAGCGAGCAGCGAGCGCATAGGCACGGCTCACGTTGCTTGGAACCGCAGCAGTATCAGGGAGTGCGCGACCAGGTTGAGGCCTGGTCCTTTCACGGTGCGCGAGCCCGGCCGCGCGGTGTTGACCTCCTCGTGCCACACGCCGGAGCCTTCGACTTTCGGGAGGGTGAAGAAGCGCGAGCGTGCGCCGCCGTTCAGCAACAGCAGCGTCGTGTCCCCGAACATCGGCCGGCCGCGCGCGTCGACCTCGTCGGTGGCGCGCCCGTCGATGAGCATGCCGAGGATGTGGTTCTTCGCGTCGCCCCAGTCGTCGTCGGTCATCTCGCTGCCGTCCGGGCGTATCCACGTGACGTCCTTCGTTCCACCGGTTCCGGGGATCGGCGCGCCGGTGAAGAACGAGCGCCGCCGGAGGACCGGGTTCGCCTCCAGTATCTCGATGGCGCGGCGCGTGAACGCGAGCAGCTCGCGGTCGGATGCGGGGCGATCCCACGAAGTCCATGAGATCTCGTTGTCTTGACAGTACGCGTTGTTGTTGCCGCGCTGGCTGCGGCCGAACTCGTCGCCGGCCAAGATCATCGGCACGCCTTGCGAGAACAACAGCGTCGCGATGAAGTTGCGCTTCATGCGCTCGCGCATCGCGTTCGTTCGTGCGGATTCCGTCGGACCCTCGGAGCCCCAGTTGCGGCTGAAGTTCTCGTCGGTGCCGTCACGGTTGTCTTCGCCGTTGGCCTCGTTGTGCTTTCGCTCGTACGACACGAGGTCGGCGAGCGTGAAGCCGTCGTGCGCGGTGACGAAGTTGACGCTCGCGTAGGTGCGCCGGCCGCCGTCGTGGAACAGGTCGCTCGATCCCGAGAGTCGTGACGCAAGCTCCGGAACGTGGCCGGGATCGCCGCGCCAGAACCGGCGGGCGCAATCGCGATACCGGTCGTTCCACTCCGCCCATCCGGGAGGAAACCGCCCGGCGTGATAGCCGTCGGGCCCGACGTCCCACGGCTCCGCGATGAGCTTCACGCGACTCAGGATGGGGTCCTGCAAGACCGCTTCGAAGAACGCGCCGGTCGTGTCGACGCCGTGCGCGGTGCGCGCAAGCGTCGTCGCGAGGTCGAAGCGAAAGCCATCGACGTGCATGTCGGTCACCCAGTAGCGAAGGCTGTCCATGACGAGCTGCAGCGTGCGCGGGTGGTTGACGTCGAGGCTGTTCCCGCATCCGGTGTAATCCAGGTAGTACCGCTTGTCTTCCGGGTTCAGCCAGTAATACGAGAGGTTGTCGATGCCGCGCATGCACATCGTGGGGCCGAGGTGGTTGCCTTCGGCGGTGTGGTTGTAGACGACGTCGAGGATCACTTCGATACCGGCCTTGTGCAGTGTCTTGACCATCGACTTGAACTCTGTGACGTGCGCGCCGAGTCCGCCCGTACAGAAGCGCGGGTCGGGCGCGAAGAATCCGATCGTGTTGTACCCCCAGTAGTTCGACAGCCCGCGCTCGACGAGCATGCGCTCGTCCATCATGTGTTGCACCGGCAAGAGCTCGACCGCCGTCACGCCGAGCGAGACGAGATGATCGATGAGCGGATCGGATGCCAGGCCGAGATATGTGCCGCGGAGCTCCTCCGGGACGTCGGGATGCAGCTTGGAGATGCCCTTCACATGGCACTCGTAGATCACCGTTCGGTTCCACGGCGTGTTGGGAGAGCGGTCGTCACCCCACGTGAACGCGGAATCGACCACAACGGACTTCGGCATCGCTCCCGCGGAGTCGCGCTCGTCCGGCACGAGGTCGTCCTGCTCTACGACGTAGCCGAACAGCACGTCGCTCCACCGAATCCCTCCGCTGATCGCTTTCGCGTACGGATCGAGCAAGAGCTTGTTGGGGTTGAAGCGATGCCCGTCCGCCGGTGCGTAGGGCCCGAACACGCGCAGCCCGTACAACTGGCCGGGACGCGCGTCGGGAAGGTACACGTGCCACACCTGATCGGTGCGCTCCCGGAATGAGATGCGATTCGCGGGCTCGGTATCGCCCGGCCGGTCGAACAGGTTCAGCTCGATGCTCTCGGCGTGCGCGGAGTACACGGCGAAGTTGACGCCTTCGCCGTCCCAGGTGGCGCCGAGCGGCGAGGGGCTTCCCGGCCATACGCGCATCACGCGTCGCCTCGCGTTCGCGCCGCCCGCGGCGGTGCGCCGGGATCAGTCCGCATGCTCGAGGAACAAGCAACCGAGCGGCGGCAACATCAGCGTCAGCGAGCGCAAGTGGCCGTGCATGGGCACCGGCACCGCTTCGACGCCGCCGTAGTTCCCATGGCCGCTCCCGCCGTACTCCTGCGCATCGCTGTTGAGGATCTCCGCCCATCGTCCGCCCTGCGGCACGCCGATGCGATAGTTCGGGCGCGGCACCGGCGTAAAGTTGCACACGACGAGCATCGCGTTCCCCATGGAATCCTTGCGCAGGAACGAGATCACGCTCCCTTCGACGTCGTTGGCGTCCACCCACTCGAAGCCGTTCGGGTCGGCGTCGAGGCGGTGCAGCGCAGGCCGCTCGCGATACGTGTGGTTGAGGTCGGATACCCACCGCTTCAAGCCGTCGTGATTCGGGAAGTCGAGCAGTCCCCAGTCGAGCTCCTCTTCGTGGTTCCACTCCTTCCGCTGTCCGATCTCCCCGCCCATGAACAACAGCTTCTTGCCGGGCTGCGCGGTCATGTATCCGTACAGCAAGCGCAGGTTCGCGAACTTGCGCCAGTCGTCTCCCGGCATCTTCCCGATCAGCGATCCTTTGCCGTGCACGACCTCGTCGTGCGAGAGCGGCAGGACGAAGCTCTCGTGGAACGCGTACAGCGAGCGGAACGTGAGCTCGTTGTGATGGAAGCGGCGGAACAACGGATCCTTCGATGTGTACGACAGCGTGTCGTGCATCCATCCCATATCCCACTTCATGCCGAAGCCGAGCCCACCGACGTACGTCGGGCGCGATACCATCGGCCACGCCGTCGACTCCTCTGCGATCGTCTGCACGTCCGGGTGCTCGCGATACACGGCGGCGTTGAGGTCGCGCAGGAAGCGGATCGCATCGAGGTTCTCGCGTCCGCCGTACTCGTTGGGTATCCATTCGCCGGGACCTCGCGAGTAGTCGAGGTAGAGCATCGACGCGACGGCGTCGACGCGCAGCCCGTCGGCGTGGAACGTGTCGAGCCAGTGCAGCGCGCTCGACAGCAGGAACGAGCGCACCTCGTTGCGACCGTAGTTGAAGATGTAGCTGTTCCAGTCCGGGTGATAGCCGAGCCGCATGTCGGCGTGCTCGAACAGGTGCGTTCCGTCGAAGTACGCCAGACCGTGCTCGTCGGTTGGGAAGTGCGACGGAACCCAGTCGAGGATCACGCCGATGCCGGCGCGATGCAGCGTGTCGACGAGATACATGAAGTCCTGCGGCGTTCCGTACCGGCTCGTCGGCGCGAAATATCCGGTGGTCTGGTATCCCCACGAGCCGTAGAACGGGTGCTCCATGACCGGGAGGAACTCCACGTGCGTGAACCCGGTGTCGAGCAGGTAGTCGACGAGCCGCGGCGCGACGTCGCGATACTGCGGGAGCTTGCCGTTCGTGCGCATCCACGAGCCCAGGTGGAGCTCGTAGATCGACATCGGCG
>JBIOWR010000263.1:0-4613 GCA_044868775.1 Actinomycetota bacterium | reverse complement strand
ACATAGTCGAAGTCCGCGGACGATCCCGCGCGCGCGAGGGGCACCGTCACAACATCGGGCGGCAGCCTGATCGCGTCCGGGATCACGCCGACGCCCCAGCCGCGGCGCGCGAGCGCAAGCAGCGCCTCGGGCGTCCCGTCGCGCAGCCGCACGCGAAGCTGCAACCCGGTGCGGCGCGCGAGGTCCGTGATGTGCCGCGTCACCATGAACTCCGGCGCGAGCAGCAACACGGGCTGCGTCGCGAGCTGAGCGAGCGTGATCGTCTTGTGCGAAGCAAAGGGATGGTCGGGTCGCATCGCCAGCACGACGCGCCAGCGCGCGAGCTTGCGCGCACCGATACCCGGCTCCACGGCGGAGCCCGGCAGCGTCGCGAGATCCACCGTCCGCGCGCGCAGCGCGGCGACGGCGGATTCGGCTTCGAGCGTGCGCAGCTCCAGTTCGACGGCCGGGTTCCGGGATTGGAAGGCGGCGAGCCCGCGCGCCAGCGCGGGAATGCCGCCGGCGAGGCTGCCCAGGCGGATGCGTCCGGCGGCGCCGGTCGCGATCGCGGTGGCGTCGGCGCGCACGCGCTCGAGGTCGGCTAGCAACCGGTGTGCCGCCGCGGCGACCGCCTCGCCCAGCGTCGTGGGAGCGGCCCGGCGGGGGAGACGATCGAAGAGCCTCCCGCCCAGCTCGCGCTTGAGGCGCGCGATGCGCCGCGACAGCGCCGGTTGCGCGAGCCGCATGTCGCGGGCCGCCGCTGAAAAGGTCCCGGCAGACGCAACCGCCGCGACGGCCCTGAGATCTTCGAAGTCCATCTCTGAACCGCAAGCATAACCCACCGGCATGGCTAGCTTCGCCAAGCGGTATTGGATCGCATACATCGAACGGCGCGAGAATAGGAACCGCCAACAGAAACGAGGAGGGAACCAGCATGCGCGCACGCCGCTCCTGCCTGTCCGTGCCGGGATCGAACCCCAAGATGCTCGCCAAGGCCGCCGGCCTTCCGGCCGACGAGGTGTTCTTCGACTTGGAGGACTCCGTCGCGCCGCTCGAAAAGGAAGCCGCGCGCGGCAACGTGATCCAGGCGCTCAAGGACAACGAGTACCAGGCGCCGACGAAGGTGCTGCGCGTGAACGGCGTCTACACCAAGTGGTGCGCCAAGGACATCCTCGAAGTCGTCGAAGCGGTGGGCGAGCAGCTGGACTGCATCATGATCCCCAAGGTCGAGACGGTGGCCGACGTGAAGTTCGTGTCGAACATGCTGCGCATGATCGAAGACAACAACGGCATGGAGAAGAAGATCGGCGTCGAGGTGCAGATCGAGACCGCGATCGGCCTCAAGAACATCCACGACATCGCCGCGTGCGACGATCGCATCGAGGACTTGATCCTCGGCCCGGCCGACATGAGCGCGTCGCTCGGGCTCCCGACCGTCACCGCCGGCGAGGCGATCCCCGGCTACGAGAATCTCGACCACTTCCACTACGTGCTCACGCACATCAACATCGCCGCGCGCGCGAACAACCTCCAGTGCATCGGCGGCCCGTACTTGCTCATCCGCGACCTCGACGGTTTCCGCGCAGCCGCGATGCGCGAGCGCGCGCTCGGCTACGACGGCAAGTGGGCGCTGCACCCCGACCAGATCACGGTGCTCAACGAGGTGTTCACGCCGACGCAAGAGGAGTACGACAAGGCCGAGGCCGTGCTCGAGCACTACGAGTACGTAACGACCGTGGAGCGCAAGGGCGCCGTGATGTTCGGCAAGGAGATGATCGACGAGGCGAGCCGCAAGATGGCGCAGCAGTTCGCGTCACGCGGCCGCGCCGCCGGCATGAAGCGCGAAAAGACCGCGAAGGACTACGTGGGCGGCGCGTGAAGGCCGTACTTTTCGCGGAAAGCCTCGACGTCGAGGCGAATGAGGTCGTCGACGATCACATTGTGGTGCGCGCCGGCATCCGCGATCGTATCGAAATGAAACGTCGCGACCTCACGGCCCAAGCGGTCGAAGATCGAGACCGTCGTCTCGCGCTTCTCGCGCGCGCGAAGGAACCGCTTGCGCAACGGGATCTCCCGGCGCAACGACGTGTGGAACGGGTCTTCCGCGCTTCGGATTTGCACGCGGTAGTGCATCATCGCCGAGTCGTCCGAGCCGGTTTCCACCGCGACAGCGTATGTCAAACAACCGCGTTTGACCCGCCGTTCGAGCAAGAAACATACTGCGGATCGCACCACGCCAACGACCCAACGGAGCGCAGACCATGTCTCTCATCGAGCTGACCGAAGAGCAGAAGCTCGTCATCGACACCGTGCGCGAGTTCGTCGAGCGCGAAGTCATCCCCGTCGCAGACGAGATGGAGCACGCGGACGAGTTCCCCGAGAAGATCGTCGAGCAGATGAAGGAGATGGGCCTGTTCGGCATGATGGTTCCCGAGGAGTACGGCGGCCTCGGCATGCCGCTGCTGACCTACGCGCTCACGATGATCGAGCTGTCGCGCGGATGGATGAGCCTCGCCGGCATCCTCAACACGCACACGATGGCCACGTGGTTCATCAAGACGTTCGGCACCGACGACCAAAAGCAGCGCTTCCTGCCGAAGATGGTCACCGGGAACCCGCGCGCCTCCTTGCTGATGAGCGAGCCGCACGCCGGCTCCGACGTCCAGGCCATCAAGACGAAGGCCGTTCGCGACGGCGACGACTACGTCATCAACGGCCAGAAGATGTGGGCGACGAACGGATTGCGTTCCGGCATCAGCATGACGCTCACGAAGACCGACACCGAGGTGAAGCCGGCCTACAAGGGCATGTCGATGTTCATCGTCGAGAAGGAGCCCGGCGCGGAGCGCAGCGGCGGCGTGATCGTCGGCAAGAACATTCCCAAGCTCGGGTACAAGGGCGTGGAGACCACCGAGATCGCGTTCGACGACCACCGCGTTCCCGCCGCGAACTTGCTCGGCGGCGAGGAAGGGAAGGGCTTCATCCAAAACATGGGCGCGATCGAGGTCGGCCGCGTCAACGTCGCCGCGCGCGCGATCGGCGTGGCGCAGCGCGCGTTCGAGGAAGCCATCAAGTACGCCCAGCAACGCACGACGTTCGGCAAGCCGATCGCGGAGCACCAAGCGATCTCGTTCAAGCTCGCGGAGATGGCGACCAAGATCGAAGCGGCGCGCATGCTCATGCTGAACGCGGCGGTGCTCAAGGACAGGGGGGAACGCACCGACCTCGAAGCCGGCATGGCGAAGCTGTTCGCGAGCGAGATGGCGATGGAGGTCGCGATCGAAGCGCTGCGCGTGCACGGCGGCTACGGCTACTCCAAGGAGTACACCGTCGAGCGCCTGTTCCGCGACGCGCCCTTCTTCCTCATCGGCGAGGGCACGAGCGAGATCCAGAAGCGCATCATCGCCAAACAGCTCCTCGAGAAGTACAAGCTGCAGGGTTGAGCGTTGAGCGTCGCCGAAGCGCTCCGCAGCGAAGCGTCGAACGTCGCGCACACGCTTGCGGAGCTCACGCCGGCCGACTGGGAGCGGCCGACGCGCTGCCCGCCGATGCGCGTGCACGAGCTGGCAGCGCACGCGCTCCGCGGCGTGATTCGTTTGCGCGAGATGTTCGCGGCCGGCGCGTCCGACGAGGAGCCCGAGAAAGACGGCGCGACGTACTTCCAGTACGACGTCGTGAAGGAATCTCCCAAGGTCGTCGAGCGATCGTTCGCCGCGGCGAAGGAGTTTCCCGTCGAGGACTTCTCCAACCGGTGGCGCGCGGAGTGGGGTGAGATTCTCGAC
This sequence comes from Actinomycetota bacterium, assembly GCA_044868775.1. GTDB lineage: Bacteria > Actinomycetota > AC-67 > AC-67 > AC-67 > JBIOWR01. Next base: position 852 of record JBIOWR010000263.1, on the reverse strand, counting down.
GAGGTCGATGCGGCGCTCCTCGAGGGCGATCCGGTGCTGCCCGGCATCTTCGGCCGCATCAAGCTGTCGGAATACCTGCGCACGCGCGCGGTCGAGATCGTGGTCCATCACATGGACCTGCGCGACGCGCTCGGGCTCGAGCCCGATCCCGACGCCGAGGCGCTCGACGTGGTGTGCGGCGTGCTGGCGCAACTGCTCGGCACGGATCCACGCGTTTTGGGAATGGACGGGGTACGCTTCGCGCTCGTCGGCACCGGGCGCGAGCTATTGAACGACGCCGAAAGAGGGATGCTGGGACCGCTCGCCGAACGTGTCCCGGTGCTGTCATAGGAGGAACGATGGGAGAGGCACGCGACTTCGGACGCTACTACGAGGACTTCGAGATCGGCGACGTCTACAAGCACTGGCCCGGTAAGACGATCACCGAGTACGACGATCACCTGTTCTGCATGATCACGATGAACCACCATCCGCTCCACACCAATCAGCACTACGCCGAGACGCAGACGCACTTCAAGAAGAACGTCGTCGTGGGCAACCTCGTGTACTCGCTCGCGCTCGGCATGAGCGTGCCGGACGTCTCCGGCCGCGCGATCGCCAATCTCGAAGTGGAGTCGCTGAAGCACACCGCTCCGTTCTTCCACGGCGACACGCTGTACGCGCAGACGACGGTGCTCGACAAGAAAGAGTCCGGCTCGAAGCCGGATCGCGGCATCGTCACCGTCGAGACGCGCGGCTACAACCAGGACGGCGTCGAGGTGCTGTTCTTCCGGCGGAAGGTGCTGGTGCCGAAGCGGGGCGCTGTGCCCGAGCAGCCGGGCCGTCCCGAGCCGCGGAAGGCCTGACGACCCG
>JBIOWR010000262.1:0-4215 GCA_044868775.1 Actinomycetota bacterium | reverse complement strand
CCGCCCGGTGCGATGCGACCCTTCTCCACGAATGCGCCGGCCTCGCCGCGCCCGCACAAGCCGATCGCTTCGAGCGTGAGCAACACCGTGGCGGTGAAGGAGTCGTACAGCTCGAAGACGTCGATGTCGTTCGGCCCAAGTCCGGCCATCGCGTACGCGCGTCGAGACGATACGACCGCGCCGGTCGAGGTAAGGTCCGGGACCTGCGACATGCCTTGGTTCGTCACCGCTTCGCCGTGACCGAGCACTACGATTGGAGTCTTGCGCAACGAGCGCGCGCGTTCGAGCGACGTCATGACCACCGCGCCGCCGCCGTCGGTCACCAGGCAGCAGTCGAGCTGGTGCAGCGGCGAGCTGACCATCGGAGACGCGAGAACGTCATGGGTCGTGAGCGGTCCCGCGTCGTGACGAAAAGCGTTCGGGTTGAGCAGCGCCCACGCGCGCGCCGCGACGGCGATCTCGGCAAGCTGCTCCGGCGTCGTGCCGAACTCTTGCATGTGGCGCTGCGCCGCCATCGCGTAGAGCGAGATCGGGTTCAGCGGTCCGTACGGCGTCTCGAATTGCGCTTCGGGAGTGTGTGCGTCGATGACGCCGCCGAGCTTGCGCGATTTCGCGGATCGCTGGTTGCTGCCGAACGAGATCAGCGCCACCTCGCAGCGGCCGGTGCGGATCGCCTCGGCGGCGTGCGCCACGAAGATCTCGAACGACGAGCCGCCGGCCATCGTGGAGTCCGTCCACGTCGGCGCGATGCCCATGTACTCCGCGACCTGGATCGCGGAGAAGCGCGAGACGCCGGCCGTGAACACGCCGTCGACGTCGTCGAGCGACAAGCCGGCGTCGTCGAGCGCGCGCAGGATCGCTTGCGCTTGCAGCTCGAGGATGGTCTTGTTCGTGACGCCGAGGTCGGACTCGGCGACCCCGGCGATGGAGGGCACGCGATCGCTCACAGCAGCCGCACCCGCGCGGTTCCCTCGACGGTGAGCCGGTCGCCCGCGCGCACGCGTTGCGTCACGCGTACCGCGCCCTCCTCGACCTCGGTGACCTCTCCCTCGACGCGCACCGTCTCTCCGGCGAACACCATCGACTTGAAGCGAAACGCAAGGTTCGTGATGAACGCGCGCGGACCCAGCCAGTCGAGGAGTTGCTCCGCAAGCAACGCGCCGAGCTGCTGGCCGTCCACGACCGGGCCCGGCAGACCGGCCTTGTCCGACCACTCGCGGTCGTAGTGCATGCGATGCCAATCCCACGTGGCGCCGCCGTACGCGACGAGGTCGACGAGCGCGAGCGTGCGTTCGAGCGGTGGGATCGCGTCGCCCGTTTTCATCGCTGCACCTGCTGATAGATCAGCGTCTCCCGGTTGGTCGCGACGGTCTCGCCGTTGGACGAATAGGTCGCTTCGCTGAGCACGATCAACATCGGGGCGCCGCTCGACGACTCCGCCTCGGTCATTCCGGCGAGCCGCCACGTCACCCTGATTCGGTCGCTCGGGCGAACCGGACGGAAGAACTCGTACTCGTTGCCGCCGCGAATCAAGCGGCAGCCGGTGACCGGCAGCTCCCAGGTATGGCCGAGGTAGCCGTCGGCGTCGCGGTTCGGCGACGCGCCGATGAATTGGTTCGTCTCGCATACGAGGGTCGGCGGGGCGATCACGCCGTCGTATCCATGCTCGCGCGCGTACGCGTCGTCGAAGTACAGCGGGTTCTCGTCGCCGATCGCGAGCGCGAAGTACCGAATCGATGCGCGCCCCAGCTCGTCGGGAGATTCGTACGTCACCTCGCGTCCGATCCACGCTTTGACGTCCTCGGTCAACAGGCCCGTGGTCATGCGAACGCCGCCGTCTCTCGCACGAGCGCGCCGATGTCGCGCACGCTCTCGATGTCGAGGATGCGTTGCGCGAGCTGTTCCGCGTTAGCGATGCCGCCGCAATTCGCGACGAACTTGGCCACGATCTCGTCCTCGGTCAACGGGTTCTCCGGCGTGCCCCGGCTCTGCTTCACCTCGCCGCGCAGCGTACGTCCGTCGCGCAGCGTTATCTCGGCGATGCCGGGCGCGTCGGCGGGCGGGCCGTCGAAGTCGCGGGTGTGGTGGCGAATGCGAGCGGCCAGCGCCAGCACGTTCGGGCGGCGGAGCTTTTCTTCGTCGAACGCGTCGATCGTGAGCGCCTTGTCGATCAGCAGCGCTGCGGCGCAGTACGGGAGGCTGAACTTGCCCTCGTAGAGCGTGCGCGGGCGCTGCTTGTTCGCAGCGGGCTCGCACACGATCGGCACCGCGTCGGGCGGCACCTCGAACACGATCGCGTCGACGTCGTCCGCGGCGACCGGTCCCGCGTCGCGCAACGCGTCGAGCGATGCGTGCGAGAGCTGGCACGCGGGATACGGCTTGATCGTGATGTGCTCGGTCTCCCAGCGTGATCCCAGGCCGCTCGTCAATTGCTCGGCGTTCACGGTGGCGCCGGTAAACGACCGGAACAGCCCGTGCTCGCCTTCGAAGATCGTCGCCGGTCCCTCCGCTCCGGCTGCGGCGAGGCGCGCCGCGAGGATGCCGTTCATGCCGGCGAAACCGGGATGCAGTTGCTTGGTGGCCGATCCGGTACTCAAGAACTCCAGCGATCCCGACGCAAGCGAGCCCGCGATGCCGAGTGCGTTGGTCGTGCGCGCGACGTCGAGCCCGTACAAGCGAGACGCGATCAATGCGGAGCCGAACACTCCGCACACCGACGACGCGTGGAAGCCGTGAGCGTGGAAGCCGTGCGTCACGGCGGCGCCGAGCCGGTTCACGATCTCGTAACCGGCGATCGCGGCGACGAGCACGTCGGCACCGGTTGCGTGTGTCTCTTCGCCAACTGCGAACGCCGCGGGGAGCACCGCAGCGGTCGCGTGTACGAGCGCTCCGGCGTGCGTGTCGTCGTAGTCCAGTGCGTGCACGAGCGCGCCGTTGACCAATGCGGCGTTCGGTGCGGGAAGGGTCGTGCGTGCTCCGATCGGAGTCGCTCCGTCCGAGGCGCCCCAAGACGTCGCGGCCTCCACCACGGAGCGCACCGCATTCGTGCGCGCCGCTGCGATCGCCGTCCCGGTTCCGTCGAGCAGATGCCTCGCCGCGGCGCGGCGCACCGGCGCGGGAACGTCCCCGGCGCGCAACGAGAGCGCCCACGCCGCAAACCGTTCCGCCGCCGTCGTCACGCAGGGCTCCCGAACGCTCCGGCGTCGCGCAGCTCGTCGATGCGCACCGAGGAGTACCCGAGCAGCTCTCCGAGCACGTATCCGGCGTCTTCGTTACGAAGCGGAGCGCGCCGGTGCGGGATCGGCTCGTCGCCGACGCGAACCGGCGACGCCGGCTGGCGCACGCGCCCGAACCGCGGGTGCTCGGTCTCCACGATCATGCCGCGCGCTTCGGTGTGGGGCTCGGCCAGCGCTTCCTCCACGGAGTTCACCGGTCCGCACGGCACGCCGGCCTCGGTGAGCACCTTCAACCACTCCGCGGAGGCTCGCGTCGAGAACGCCTCGTCCAGCAGTGTTGTCAACTCCGTGCGGTTCCGGCGCCTCGCCTCGAAGTCTACGAACCGCTCGTCCGTCGCAAGCTCCGGCGCGCCGATCGCGGCCGCGAGCCGCTTCCAAAACTTTTCTTTCGCGCACCCGACGACGATCCAGCCGTCCGACGTCGGGAACAGCTGGAACGGAACCAGCGACGGGTGCGCCGAGCGCGCGTGGCGCTCCGGAGTGAAGCCTCCATTCAAATGCCACACCGCCGGATAGGTGAGCATCGAGATCGCCACGTCGTACAAGCTCACGTCGCAATCCATGCCGCGCCCGTCGCGCCGCGCCGCGTGCACGCCGCTCACGAGCGAGAGCGCGCCGACGATGCCGCCGAGGTAATCCACGAGCGAAAGCCCTGATTTCGCGGGCGGTCCGTCGGGCTCACCGGTGATGCTCATCCATCCGGCGACGCCTTGCAGCACGTAGTCGTAGCCCGGCTCCTTGCGGCGCGGGCCGGTCATGCCGAAGCCGGATACCGACACGCACACGATCGAGGGGTTCACGTCTTTGAGGTCGTCGTAGCGAATGCGCAACGACTCCGGCACGTCGCCGCGCAGGTTCGAATAGATCGCGTCCGACACGCGCACGAGATCTTCGAGCACCTCGCGCCCGCTCGAGTTCACCACGTCGAGGTTGAGCGATCGCTTGTTGCGGTTGAAGGTCTCGAAGAAGAGCGAGTCCT
>JBIOWR010000261.1:0-6311 GCA_044868775.1 Actinomycetota bacterium | reverse complement strand
AGAAGACGTCAAAACCCACCGCCGCGCGCGACCGTTACCGGCGACGGAGCCGGAGCCGGAGTCCGAGTCCGAGGCCCGCGAGCGCGAGTACCCCCGCGATGATGGCGAGTATCAGGCCGGCGCTCGTACCGTCGGATGGGGCCGACGGTGCGGCCTGAACCGTCTCGGTTGGGGTTGGGCTCGTCGACGTGGCTGCGGCGGTTGGTGAAGGAGACGGAGATGAAGAGGTCGGAGATGCCGACGTGCGAGGGGACGGCGAGGCGGAGCGCGTTGTTTTCGGAGCAGGCGACGAGGAGGTTGCCGCCGGCGCCGGATCGTTGTCGGCGATCGTCACCGTCGCGGGAGTCTCGTCCGCGGTGAGACTTCCCGTGCCGTTGCTGAGCCTCACCGTGAATTGCTGGGACGGCTCGTCGGCTGCGTCGTTGGTGATCGGGATCGAGAAGGATTCCTTGCGATCGTCTCCGGCGGTAAACGTCAGCGTTCCCTGTCGTGCCGTGTAGTCCTGTCCCGCAACCGCCGAGCCGTTGGCGGTTTGGTAGTCCACCGTGCCCGCGCACGTCGGGTTTCCTCCTACCAGCTCGACCGTCAGCGTCGCTTGGCCGGCGCCTTCGTTCACCTGAACGGATGTGGTTTCGAACGCGGCGATGTGACATGCGGCCGTGGCCGCGTTGGGAGCCGTCAGCGCCAAGACGCCGGCCGCCACGACGAGCGGCAATCCATGCGTCTTGATGCGTGTCACACTCTTGGTTCTAACACACGTTGCGAACGAGCGCCGGAGCGTCCGTGCAACGCCTAAGCGGGCTCCGCGGGTCGATCGCTGGCGTGCGGCTCGCCGTCGGGCGCCCGTCCGTGGGACTCCCGCCGCGCCAGATCGATGACGTCGCGACCGGACAACGAGATCTCCACCCACCCGGCACCCGGCTGCAGCATCCGCGCGCGCGACGTCATGGCGTCCAGGTCGATCACGAAGACCAAGCCTTCGACGCGAATCTCGCACAGCTCCACGCGGGCTCCCAAAAACGAAAGACGCCGACACGTTCCTCAGCGCCTGTTCCTGGTCCAGGTGCGAGCATCGCCCAGGTGACGCAGAGGCCGGTCAACGTCCGGTGCCTCTCGTGCAAGTGTCCTGCGCGCGAGTGTCGCTGTCAATGGGCGGAGCGACGAGCCTCCCACGCACGACCGATGCGGCGCATGAGTGCCGGATACACGATCATGTGGCGGAACGGCGCGATGAGCGTCATGTACACGTCGCCGAGCCTGCCGCGCGGCTTCACGTAAACGGCCAGCCGCGCCCGATAACGGCCGTCGGCTTGGTCGACCCATGCGAGGTGCAGCACGCCGTGCACCGTCTCGTTGGATAGCTCGGCGGCAAACTCGTCGCGCGTGCGATACAAGGGAGCGAAGCCGCCCGCGCCGCCGATCACGAGACCCTTCGCGGTGTCTCGAAGCTCGGCCGGAAGGCGCGCGCTCAAAGACGTCTCGGTGCCGCCGGGGATCGGACGCTTCTTCGTGGCGTCGTCCCAACCGAACCACTTTCCCAAGCGAAGGCGCACCGCGAAGAGCGCGCGAACCACAGGCGATCCGGTATCGGCGGGATCGAGCGACGACATGACCTCGAGGAATGATCCGAAGTCGCCGGCACCGCCGCTTGCCGGCACGGCCCACACGTCCAGCAACGTGAAGTCGGGAGCGATCTGCGCGATCACCCAGGGATGCGCTTCGTGAACGGAGTTCGGCAGCCTCATGTTCCTACACGTTCATCCAGCACAAGACGGTGACGACGATCATCAGGGGCCACACGGGCGCTCGAATCAGGTCCAACGGTCTCCGGCGGAGCATCCAGGCCAGCATCACCGCCGCAGCGGCATAGGCCGCGCCCAGCATGAAGACCACTTCGCTGCGAGCGTCCGTGGACCCGGGCTCCCCGCGACCGAGCGCGATCAGGATCGCGCCGGTGATCGTCAGCATCAGGCTGAGCGCGTACCAGCCGAACACGACGGCGCCGCGCGTGCGCGCGCCGTCGCCGAAGCGCGTGGGGTGCAGGGCGGCAGGAAGGCGGTCGACCACCAGCCGGCCGACGAACGTGTGGCCGGCCGCGAGCAGCAGACACAGCGAGCCGGCGATCACCAATCCCACATTCATTTCGCTCACTCCTTTGCACGGGTGCCGGTTCCGCGGATGCGGGCGCGCCGGGTCTACGCGTTGTAATATACATACATGCATGTATGTAAGGCAACATGGCCGCTGTAGCGGCCGCGCAGCGGCACCGGCCGACGCAAGCCGACCGGCGCGCCCGTACGCGTAGCGCGCTGTTGGAGGCGGCCGCGCGCGGCCTGTCCCGCGACGGCTACGCCAACCTGACGCTGGAGCGCGTCGCGCGGGACGCCGGATACACGCGCGGCGCGCTGTATCACCTGTTCGCGAACAAGGAGGACCTTGCGCTGGCCGTGTGCGCCTGGGTCGGGGAAACGTGGTACGCGGAGGTGGGCTATCTGCTCGCAGACGACTCCGACCCGGTCGGCACGCTCGTCGCCGTGGCGCGCGGGCACGCCGAATACTGCCGCCGCGACGTTGCACGCGTCCTGATGACGCTGCGCGTGGAGTTCAGCGGACAGGATCACCCCGTCGCACAGATCATCCACGCAGCGGGCGCTCAGCTCGTCACAGAGATCGCCCGGCTCATCACGACCGGCCGCCGCAAGAAGACGATCCCGCCCGGCCCGCCGCCGCGCGTGCTCGCACGCGCATACCTCGGGGCGCTCGAAGGCGTCGTGATCGTGCTCGCCGGACAGGCGCCGTTCGACGCCGACCTCGCCGAACGCGTCGTCGTCGGCGTGCTCGGCGTGTCACCGCGAACAAGGACGCGCCCGGCGTCGCGCTAAGCGCCGGCCAGCGAGATCGCCACTCCCTCGAGGAGGTCGAGCGCGTCCTGCAGACCGTCCTCCATGCCGGATGCGATGATCGCGTCGCGTGCTTCGCGGGTCGCGGCGTCGATGAGAATCGTGAGCGTCGTGCGTCCGTCTCTCTCAACCAGCGTGAGCGTGTTCACCGCAAACGGAGTGCCTTCCGGCGCGCCTTCGTAGACCTCGGTGGAGACGATGCGCTCGTTCGGAACCAGCTCGCGATACTCGCCGTGGAATGCGACCTCGAAATCGCCGTGCGCGATCATTGCGAACCGCCACGTGCCGCCGACGCGCAGGTCGACCTCGACGACCGTGACCTCGCCGCGCTTGGCGTGCCACCAACGCTTGATGAGCTCGGGTGTCGTGTACGCCTTGTAGATCAGATGCTTCGGTGCATCGAACTCCCGGGTGATCAGGATCTGCGTGTCCGCCGGGAGCGTGACCACCGCCGAATTGCTACGCGTCACCGCCATCTCCTTCCTCCTCTCTCTTCAGGTCCTCCAACACTTCGTCGAGCGCGTCGAAGCGCTCGTTCCATGAACGCTCGTAGCTCTTGACCCAGTCGTGGATGGGCTTGAGCGAGCGGCCGTTGAGCCGGTACATCCGCCGGCGCCCATCCTCGCGCGCCTCGACCAGGCCGACCTCGCGCAGCACGCGGAGGTGCTTGGAGACCTGCGGCTGCGCGAGCCCGATCAGCGCGACCAGGTCGTTCACCGGACGCTCTCCGCCGGCGAGGACGTCGATGATCTGCCTCCGCCGGGGCTCCGCCACCGCGTTGAACGCGTCCGTGGTGGTCGCTGCTCGCGCCATGTCCACGGCATCATATACCTATATGGGCATGCGTCAAGAGGCACATAGACTCAACGAAAGAATGGCCTCGCAGGAAGAGATCGTCGGACGGCTGCAGGCGCTCGGCGTCGAGCGCGGCGACCTCCTCGTCGTGCACACGTCGTTCTCTCGCGTGAAGCCGGTCGACGGCGGACCCAGAGGGCTCATCACCGCCCTGCGCGACGCGATCGGCGACGAAGGGACGCTCGTCATGCCGTCGATGGCGGATGACGACGACAACCCGTTCGATCCGAATACGAGCACGTGCCGGTGGCTCGGCGTCGTCGCCGACACGTTCCGTTGGCAGCCGGGAGTGCTGCGCAGCGACAACCCGCACGCGTTCGCCGCGGTCGGCCCGAAGGCACGAGAAATACTGCGCGATCATCCGATCGACGTGCCGCACGGCATCGACAGCCCGATCGGTCGGGTGTACGAGATGGACGGTCGCATCCTGTTGCTCGGCGTGACGCACGAAAGCAACACGGCCATTCACCTCGCAGAGAACATCGCCGGCGTGCGTTACCGGCTGCCCAAGCACGTGACGATGAAGGTGAACGGCGAGGCGCAACGGGTCGAGTACGGAGAGCCCGATCACTGCACGCAGCTGTTCGACCTCGTCGGCGATTGGCTCGACGAGAGGAACCTGCAACGAAAGGGTCGGGTTGGGAACGCCGACGCGCTGCTCACGCGGTGTCGCGACGCCGTGGACGCGGCGGTCGTTCGCCTCCGAGACAATGAGACCGTATTCCTGCACCCGACGGGGGTCGACGAGGAGTGCGACGAGGCGCGCGCGAGCCTCCCCTGAGCGCTGGTTGCCCTGCTTCATCCCCAAACACGACAACCAATGGCAGACTTTTTCACGTTCTGAGCGCTTGGACTTCGCAGGCCGTGGGTAGCATACGTGCGACGTGGCCGGGGGTTTGGCCGCTCATTCGGCAAGGACGGGTGGAGTCGAACGTATCTGCGCAGGCCAGGAGCGCCGCCGGTCGCACACCGGCAGGCGGGGGACGGCATGGACGGCCAACGCAGGTCGTCGGCCGGAAAGTGTGCGTGTTGTGTGAGAGCGAGGACGACTGAGGTGTCACCGCACTCCTTGGGGAAGGCGTCGCGGTGAGCACGACGATACCGGATCCACTCCGGACCGGAACGGAGACCGTCGGTGCGTTCCGGCATGAAGCGTTGTTCTACTCCGGCCACGCCGACTTCGTCGCCAAGACGAGCGCGTTCATCGTGGACGGGCTCGCAGGCGACGAGCCGATCCTCGTAGCGGTCAGCCAGGAGAAGATCAACCTGTTGCGCGCGGAGCTGGGCGTCGACGCCGCGCGTGTGACCTTCATCGACATGGTCGTGGTCGGGCACAACCCCGCGCGCATCATCCCCACGTGGCGCGACTTCGTGGCCGAGCGCACCGCCGGCAACCGGTTCGCGCGCGGAATCGGCGAGCCGATCTGGGCGGAGCGTACGCCCGACGAGCTGGTCGAGTGCCAGCGTCACGAGTCGTTGCTCAACCTCGCGTTCGACGGAACGCCGGCGTGGTGGCTCGTGTGCCCGTACGACGCCGAGTCGCTCCCGCGCGACGTGCTCGACGAAGCCGCGCGCAGCCATCCGTACGTGCAGCCGGGCGGCCGCACGTCGAGCGCGAGATACGTTGGCCTGGACCAGATCAGCCGGCCGTTCGACGTGCCGCTCCCGGATCTCGGAACTGCGTCCGGAGAGATGTGGTTCGGCCCCGGGAGCTTGGATTCGGTGCGCCGCTTCGTCGCCGAGCACGCGTTCGAAGCAGGGCTCAGCGCGTCGCGCGCCGCGGATTTCGTGCTCGCGGCAAACGAGCTTGCGACGAACAGCCTCCGGCACGGCGGTGGAACCGGAACGTTGCGCGTGTGGCGTCGCAACGACGCCGTCGTGCTGGAAGTCGAGGACCGTGGACGCATCACGCAACCGCTCGCCGGGCGCGAGCGCCCGAAGCCGGGACAGGAGGGCGGCCTCGGTCTCTGGCTCGTGAACCACATCTGCGACCTCGTGCAGGTTCGCTCGTTCGCGACGGGAACCGTCGTGCGCGTGCACATGGCCGCGCGTTAGCTCGACGCGGCGTTCGGTCTTCGACCTCCCACGCGTGATCGAGCACGTGCCACGCGGACCGAGCGGTTCGGAAGAATCGGCTGCGGGAAAGCGTTCTCACGAGAAGCTGAACGGCGCGTGTTCGCGACTGCGAGGGAGGAACGATGCACGTCAAGGAGCTCGGCCACATCGTGCTGTACGTTCGAGACCTGGAGCGCTCGCGCGCGTTCTACGGCGACGTGCTCGGCTGGAAGGAGGTGGCGCGCCTCGGCACCCAGGGCGCCATGTTCTCGTCGGGGCGCACGCATCACGAGCTGTTCCTGCTGGAGGTCGGGCCGGACGCGACGCCGATTCCTCCGGGACGGCGCGTCGGCATGTACCACTTCGGCTTGAAGATCGGGGAGACGGACGAGGAGCTGCGCGACGCGTTCGCGCACCTGCTCGAGAACGGCGTGAACATCGTCGGCACGGCGGACCACGCGGTCACGCACAGCCTGTACATCACCGACCCCGACGGGAACG
>JBIOWR010000260.1:0-16112 GCA_044868775.1 Actinomycetota bacterium | reverse complement strand
TCCGAGCCGAACCAGTCGTACTCGGCGCCGGCTGCGTTCCACACGCTTTCCTTGAGGTCGAAGTTGATCCCGACGCCGTGCGCGCTCGCGAGCGCGAGCACCGCTTCGAGGCTCGGAATGTACGTCGGGTTGTATTCGGTGCTCCTCCATTTGTCGTTTCCGGCGGCGTTGATCTTCGTCACCCGGTCGTAGGTCATCAGCGGGATGTATCCGCTCTCGTCGGTCTTGTCGTCGACCTGGTAATCGTGGAAGACGACGTAGCGTCCGTCGAGCGTTTGCTGCACGTCCACCTCGATCATGTCGAGCCCGTACGCGATCGCGTATTCGAACGCGGGGATCGTGTTCTCGGGAGCGAGGTTCGCCGCGCCGCGGTGCACGGTGATGCGCATCGGATCGAGGCCGGTGTCCGGCGTGCCGGCGTCCTGCCATCGTGCGGGATCGGGTGTGGTGGCGCAGGCGGATGGGGGCGACCACGCCGGTGCGGCAAGCGGGATGCACGAGAGCAGCGCGAGCGCCGTTGCCGCCGCGGCCGCGGTCAGCGAAGGCGCCACTTCGGTCGCTCTCCCTTGGAGAACGCTTCTTGGCCCTGTTGCAAGGATTCCTCGGTGTTCCCGAGGTTCACGAACGCGGAGCCGAGCTGCAGCGCATTCGAGCGTGAGAGCTCTTGCGCGGCCCAGATCGCGCGCAGCGTGCCTTGCACGGCGAGCGGCGGCTGCTTCGCGATCGTCTCCGCGATCCACGCCGCTGCTTCGAGGAGCTTGTCGCTCGCGACGACCTCGGAGACGAGACCGATCTCGTACGCGCGCTTCGCCGAGACGCGCTCGTAGCTGCCGAGGAGTTGCATGCGGATCACTTCGCCGAGCGGCATGCGTTGCAGCATGTGCATCGATTCGAAGCTCGACGCCATGCCGTACGTCACGTGGGGATCGAAGAAGGTTGCGTCGGCGGACGCGATGATGACGTCGACCTCTCCCAGCAAGTAGAACGCGCCGCCGCACGCCATGCCGCGCACGGCCGCGATCACCGGCTTCCAGAGATCGTTCGCTTTGGGGCCGAGCCACGCGCCGGGGTCGTCGAACATGAACGGATTTCCCGCCGGCGAGCCGACCGGCACCTCGCTCGACGAGCGCGCGCCGCCGAGCGCTTCCTCCCGGTCGATGCCGGTGCAGAACGCTTTCTCCCCTGCGCCGGTCAGCACGACCGCGTTCACGTCTGCGTTCTCGCGCAGGCGCAGCCACACGTCGCGTATCTCGCGAAGCATGGTGGAGTTGAACGCGTTCAGCACCTCGGGACGGTTCAGCGTCACCCACGCGACGCGATCGCGCTCCTCGTACGTCACCGTCTCGTAGCCCATCGTCACCGTCCGCGGAAATCGGGATCGCGCTTCTCCATGAAGGCCTTCATTCCCTCGGAGAAGTCTTCCGTCGTCGTGATCATCGTTTGCTCGTTCGCCTCGGCCTGGAGAAACTCCTCCAGCGTCGTCTGGAACGACGCGTTGAGCAATCGCTTCGACGCGCCGATCGCGCGCGTCGCCGAACGCCCTAGACGCGTGGCCCAATCGTGCGCGTGCTTCGCGAGCTCGTCGTCGGGCACGACGCGATTGACGAGGCCTCGTTGCTCGGCTTCGCTCGCCGAGAGCGTGTCTCCGAAGAACACCAGCTCCTTCGCGCGCGCGAGGCCGACGAGTCGGGGCAGCAGCCAGCCTCCGGCGGAGTCCACCGCGAGCCCGCGCTTCACGAAGATTTGCGAGAAGCGTGCGGACTCGCCGGCGAGTACGAGATCGCACGCGAGCGCGAGCTGCGCGCCGCCGCCGGCGGCGATGCCGTTCACCGCCGCGAGCACGGGCTTGTCCAATTCCCAGATCGTGCGGATCAACCGCTGCATGCCGGTGGAGATGGTGTGCCTGATCTCGCGCAGGTCGGGCTTCTTCGACGACGCGCCGCCGCTGTTTGAAAGATCGACCCCGGCGCAGAACGCGTCTCCGGCGCCGACGATCACCACGCAGCGCTGATCGTCGTCCGTGCGCGCCTCGTCGAGCGCCGCGATCATCGACTCGCGCATCTCCGCGGAGATCGCGTTCTTGCGCTCCGGCCGGTTGAGCCGGAGCCACACGACGCCGTCCTCGATGCGCCGTTCGACCTCTGCCACCCGATCCTCCCGTATGTGCGCGAATGCTGGAAGCAGCGTACAGGTGCGTCGGCCGGGGGTCGACGCTATGCGGCGGCGCCGGGGCTTGCCCCCGCAAGTGCGCGTACTATCACTTCTCCATGAGCAAACGCCTCGTTCGGTTGCTGCTTGCGCTCGCATTCACGTTCGTGATCGCGCACGCCCCACCGGCCTACGCCGCGTGCCACGCGTTCACGATCGGCGTGAGCCCCGCGACGGTCTCCGAAGGAGGGAGCGTGACCGTCACCGTAGAGCGCGACGGAGCCGTGCTGCCCTCGCAAGTCGACGTCGCCTCAGTCAACGAAAGCGCGAGCAGCGGGCAGGACTACACGGCCGTGCACCGCACGATCTCGTTCACCGACGAGACGCAACAGACGTTCACCGTCACGACGCTCGAGAACGCGACGCACGAGTCCACCGAGACGTTCCGCCTGCACCTCGGCAACGGAGACGGATGCTTCCCGACGTCGGAGTTCAGCTACGGGTCCGATGCGCGCATCACGATCAGCGACGACGACCCGTCGCCGTCACCGTCGCCGACGCGCGCGTCCTCACCCTCGCCCACACCGCGCGCAACGCCGCCCGTGTCCCCGACGCCCACGGCAACAGCGACGCCACCGTTCGTGCAACCCTCGCTCTCGCCGACTCCTTCACCCGAGCAAACGCCCGCCGACACGCCGACGCTTCCCGAACCGACGTCGAGCGAGCTTGCGGCCGGCCCCGGCGATCGCGGTCCGTTCTCACCCGGTCGCGTCGTGTGGATGGTTGTCGGCGCGTTGTTCCTCACGGCTGCTGCCGGTGGATTGCTCGCGCTCTACCGTGGTCGCCCACAACTGTAAGCAACGCACACGTATTGCCTCTTGACGCAGCAGGGCGACCAAGTTACGTTCGACGCACAGGAGTCATATCCGGATGTTCTCCGCGAACGGCGATCCTCGCGACACGGTGGTTACACAACCATCGATGCCTTATCACGAATCGTTCGTCTCTTATCCATTTATCCAATAGAGATCGCATCAACGGCAGCGACTGACACTTTCGCACGGTGATTCAGCACCGGGTGGGCCGTCGATCACGGCCCGGCAATCGGTGACGTCGCCCCGGCGTGGCACCCACAAGGTGCGGCGACATTGTTCGCGCAACGCTGGAAGAGCACGGGGAGGGGGAGAGTTCGATGCGAAATCGTTTCGTTCGCGTTTCGTTGTGCGCCATGCTCGGGGTGGGATCATTCGTCTTGGGCACCGCACCGCAGGCCGCCGCTACATCATGCACGGCCATCTCGGGACCACCCAAACCCACGAACGGCGACATGAGCTGCGCCTTCGTGGCCACCGCACCAGCGGTGACGGCGATCTGTACCGACATCCCGCCGACGAGTGAGAACTGTCACATCTACATCATCAACGTGCAGTCACAGACGCTCGAATGCGTGTTCGACGGGCCCAAGCCGTTGATCGGCGTGTGTCTGGTCGCACCAGGAAAGGTCTATCAATGCTACGCGCGCTGGGCGAACAAGGCGCCGCCCATTCCGACGACGAAGATGTTGATGTGCGTGAATTGATCACGCGGCATCACGTTCGAGAAAGGGACTGAATTGCGTTCCCGCCACCCGCAACCGAACCGCGCCGGTCGGCGTCGGGTGGCGGGATCCGCACGCGCGAGCTTCGTCCTTGTCCTCGCATTGACGCTGCCGGTCGTGTGGCTGCGCACGAGCATCGCGGCTGATGCGTTGCAGCTTCCGAACCTCACTGCGATCACGCCCTACGACGTCCAGATCGGCGTTGCCGATGGTTCCGTCGACGGCGATCCGCGCGCACCACGCGCGCTTCGGTTCTCCGTGGCGACGCGGAACACAGGGGTGTACTCGCTGGAGCTCCAAGCGACGCCTGAGCCGGACGAGCTCACGGACAATGCGTCTCGCAGGCCGGCGAACCAATGTGTTGGATGGGCCGATCGCGCATGCACGCAGACCCGTTCCGTGGGAGACCTCGTGTGGCATGAGGCACACGGTCACTGGCATTTCGAAGACTACGCGCGATACGAGCTACGCAGGCTTCTTCCCGACGGCTCGGTCGACGAGAGCGCCGGCGGTTTGATCGTGCCCGGTGAGAAAGCGTCGTTCTGTCTGCAAGACACCGACCCGCCCGGCAGCGATCCGGAGCAGGATCGGTATGAGGACTTCGCGAGCTACTACCTCGATCTGGTCACGACGCACTCAGGCATGTACGCGGGATGTACGGACACTCGTCAAGGCATCTCACCCGGCTGGGCCGATGCGTACGGTTTCGCGCTGCCCGGGCAGCAGATACCGCTCGCCGGCGTGCCTGCCGGCGACTACGCGCTCGTCGTTACGATCGATCCCGAACATCGACTCTACGAGACATCCGAGGGCGACAACCGTGCGGTTCGGATCGTCAGCATTCCCGCCGACGGCGCGACCGACGTGACGCCGCCCATCTCGACCATAAGCACGCCGACCAACTCCGTGATCGTGCGCCGCGAGCTGGCTCCGGTGTCGTCGGGCCTCGTGGACGCGCGCGATCACGTCGAGGGCACCGCGACCGACACCGGCTCCGGCATCGCATACGTGCTCGTGCGCTGGCGAGACCCTCGAGGAACGACGTCGAGCTTTCCGGCAGAGCTGACGTGCAGCGACGCGTCGCGCACCTCGTGCACGTGGACGGCCACGAACTTCATGCCTGGGGCATACGCCGTCACCGTGAGCGCGGTGGATCAACTGCACAACGAAGAATCGCCGGGACCGCCGTCGATCTCCGTGATAAACCTGTAGGGCGCCGTCCGCGCGAAGCCGCTCGTCAAGGGAAGATGAGTGCCCGGGGAGGGATTCGAACCCCCACGCCCCATTTCTGGGGCAGCGGATTTTAAGTCCGCCGCGGATAGCCATTTCGCCACCCGGGCCCGGCCCAACATGCTAGCGGCGCGGGGGGACGTTCGTGCGCGAGGCGGGTAAGGGTCGGGGGTCGGCGTGCGTTGTATCGGGTGCCGAACAAGCGAACAAGGAGGATGGATGGAGAAGGCGACGTTCGCAGCCGGATGCTTCTGGGGCGTCGAGTCGACGTTCCGCAAGGTGGAGGGCGTGCAGTCCACGCGCGTGGGTTACACGGGTGGGCTCGTAGCGAACCCGACATACGAGCAGGTGTGCACCGATCGAACCGGGCATGCGGAGGCGGTGGAGGTTACGTACGACCCGAACCGCGTGTCCTACGAGGAGCTGCTCGACGTGTTCTTCGCAGCGCACGATCCGACGCAGCTCAACCGGCAAGGACCCGACTACGGCTCGCAGTACCGGTCGGCGATCTTCACGCACGGCGAGGCGCAGGACAAAGCTGCACGCGCGGCAAAGGAGCGGCTCGGGCGCGGCAACACGTTCAAGCGACCGGTGGTGACGCAGATCGTGGAGGCGGGACCGTTCTGGGAGGCGGAGGAGTACCACCAGCAGTACTACGAGAAGCGTGGCATCGACGGGTGCAGGATCTAGGCGGCGGCGCGTGTCGGACCGGAGTCCAACAGGGCTCCGGTTTTTTTTGAACGGCGCAACGCTCTGAACTGCGGCGATGCGCGAGCAAATCAAGCGGGACGCTTGCGACATATCAGGCGAAAGCCTTAACGTGGACACGCTAAGTAGCGGCCGGCCGCCTCGCCACGAGCGCGGCGACCCAGGGGAAAACGAGGTGGGCTCATGCCTTATGCAGGCAAGCGTCTCATGCTCCGGCTCGGTACGACCCTCACGCTGACGATGGCGCTCGGGGCGGCCCTGTCGGTGCTCGCTCCGACAGCCGGAGCGGCGACGTGCGGAGACAATCTCCTCAACGTCAACCTCGGATCGGGATGCGCTGGAGTCACCGATCTGAAGCTTCTCAACCCGCAACCCGCCGCGGGATCGAACGCGTGCGCGGACGGTGCAGGTTGCGCGAACCTCGACACCAACCGGCCGCAAGAGCCGGCACGCGTCGAGGTGCCGAGGATTCGGACGGCGCCGGCGCCGAAGGCGCCGGCGGCGACGCCGAAGCGACCCGCTCCGGTGACCGTCGTTCCGCAACGCACGTATCGCATCAACGCGTTCGATGCGGCCGACGGGGAATCGTTCTACAGCGGCGACTTCCGGTTGCGCTTGCCGTACGCGGCGGGTCCTCCGGCGGTGTCGCCTCTCGCTCCGTCGCGCCGCGGATTCGCGGAGGGATGGAGCGTCCCCGCGCTTCCGGTCGAGCTGATCGCATCGTTGATCGGCGGCGTGATGCTGCTCGCGAGCGCGGGCGGCGTCCGGCGCATGATGACGACGGCCTAGTCGCGCAGGAAACCGCGAACGCCCCCGGCACAGCCGGGGGCGTTCTACATCACACACCGAAGAACTATGCCTCGCGGTGCGCCCGCACCAGCGCCCACCACATGAACGCGAGGATCACCACGGGTATGACGACGATGAGCGCCTTGACGAGGCCGTCGCTCCACGGAGCGGCGTCGAAGGACTGCGCTCCACCGGCATCGGGCGACGCCTCGACGGCGAACGCCGCCGCCGATCCTGCGAGCACGAACATGGCCGCACACAGCGCGACGGCCATCGCACGGAGCTTGCGCACGAACGACCTCCCCTTTCAGACCCTGGAAAACTGCGTCTCGTACAGATCGGCGTAGACGCCGCCCGCTCCGACGAGCTGTGCGTGCGTCCCGCGCTGCACGATCCTACCGTCATCGACGACGAGGATCTCATCGGCGCCGACGATCGTGGAGAGGCGATGCGCGATGATGATCGAGGTCCGGTTCTCGAGCGCGGTCTCCAAAGCGCGCTGGATCAACGCCTCCGACTCGGAGTCGAGGTGCGACGTCGCCTCGTCGAGAATGACGATCGCCGGGTCCTTCAACAACACGCGCGCGATCGCGACGCGCTGCTTCTCTCCACCGGACAATCGATAGCCGCGCTCACCGACGACGGTGTCGTAGCCGTCGGGCAACGAGGCGATGAGGTCGTGAATCTGCGCCGCCTTGCACGCCTCGACGATGTCGGCGTCCGACGCCGACGG
Source organism: Actinomycetota bacterium (assembly GCA_044868775.1). Classification (GTDB taxonomy): domain Bacteria; phylum Actinomycetota; class AC-67; order AC-67; family AC-67; genus JBIOWR01. The sequence goes on along the minus strand of JBIOWR010000260.1, from coordinate 8,907 downwards.
ATGCGCGTAGCGCAAGTTGTTGCGGATCGTGTCGTGGAACATATGCGGGTCCTGCGCGACGACGCCGATCGCTTCGTGCAACGACTGCTGGGTCACATCGCGCACGTCGTGGCCGTCGATGCGCACCGCGCCTTCCGTGGCGTCGTACAGGCGCGGGATGAGCGAGGAGATCGTGGTCTTGCCGGCCCCGGACGGTCCCACCAGCGCGATGGTACGCCCCGGCTCCACCGTGAACGTCACCTCGTGCAGGATCCAGTCCGACGTCTGCTCCATGTCGCCGGACATGCCCTCTTCGAGCGACGGGAGCGACACGTCCGAGCCCTTCGGATAGCGGAACGACACGTGGTCGAGCTCGATGCTGCCGCGCGGGCGCTCCAGCGCGATCGCATCCTCGCGATCACGGATCGCGTGCGGGAGGTCGAGCACCTCGAACACGCGCTCGAACGACACGAACGCGGTGAGGAGATCGACGCGCGCGTTGGTCAGCTGCGTGAGCGGGCCGTACAGCTGCGCGATGTACGCGGCGAACGCGGCGACGGTTCCCGCCTGGATCGCACCCGAGAACACGAGACGCCCGCCGTACCAGTACACGACCGCGGTGCCGAGCGCGGCGACGGTTCCGAGGATGACGAAGAACGTGCGAGCGTACAGCGCGATGCGTACGCCGATGTCGCGCACCCGCCCGGCGCGCAGCTCGAACTCCTCTCGCTCTTGCTTCGGACGCCCGAACAGCTTCACCAGCATCGCGCCGGCGACGTTGAACCGCTCGGTCATCGTGGAGTTCATCGCTGCGTTCAACCCCATCTGCTCGCGCGTCGCCGCCTGGATCTTGTGACCGAGGCGGCGCGACGGGAGGATGAACAGCGGCAGCATCGCGAGCGAGAGCAGCGCCAACCTCCACTCCAACGCGATCATCACGATGAGCGTCGACGCCACGGCGATGACGTTGGACGTGACGCTGCCGAGCGTGCCGGTGACGGCGTTCTGCGCTCCGATGACGTCGTTGTTGAGGCGGCTGATCAGCGCACCGGTGTGCGTGCGCGTGAAGAACGCAACCGGCATGCGTTGCACGTGGTCGAACAGCGTCACGCGCAAGTCGAAGATCAATCCCTCGCCGACGCGCGAGGAGAACCAGCGCGACGCGAGCGAGAACGCCGCGATGCCGAGCGCGACGCCGATCGACGCGAGCGCGAGCAGGTTGAGCGCGCCGTAGTCCGGGCGGCCTCCCGGCTTGAGCACGTGGTCGATGAGATAGCGCAGCAGCAGCGGCGGAACGACCGCGAGGAACGAGCCCGCAACGGTGGCGATCAGGAACGCGACGATGTACTTGCGATACGGAGCCGCGAAATGCAGCGCCCGGCGAATGACGCCGGGAGCGAGCTTCTTGCCGAAGACGTCATGGCGGGAGCCGAAGGGTCCTCGGCCGCCGTGCGTCGGAAAGGTTCCGGGTGGGAACATGGTCGCAGTATAGGGCGCGCTGCGCGCCTCCTTCGCGGCGATGCAACGCGAAACCGGGCGAAATCATTCCTCGCGCGACTCGCGCGTGTGCGAATCGCCCTCGTGCATCCCCTGGAGGACCTCCGCCGCAAGCGCCTTCGCCTCGTCGAGGCGATCGGCGTCGACGAACACCCGCACACCCCAATCTCCACGGAACAGGAACTGCGCGATCGGACCCGATTGCTTGTGCCACCAGGTGATCCCGGCCTTCTCGAGCTTGCCGGCGATCGCGTTCGCGTGCTCCCAGGTGAACTGGCCGAGCAATACGGTGGTCGCCATGTTCGTCAGAGGACGTTGAGCCGCCGGAGCGGCGCCCACATTTCGCTTGTCGTCGTCTGGAAGTCGTACAGCGACCCGCCGAGCGCGCGCGTGTCGACGCACGCGCGCGCGTACTCGCGCACCTCCGCGGCATCGATCGCGTCGCCGACGCCGCCGATCGGGTGCACGGGCAGGCCCCGCCCGACGAGGCGGCGCACCTCGAGGACGTTGTCGCGCGTGTAGCGATAGGGGCAGTGGCTGGCGTTCTCGGAGCAATCGCGGAACGACCAGTAGATCATCGGCATCACGACGTCGAACGACGCATCGAGGCTTGCCCAGGGGAAGCCTTGCCAGTGGTTTGCGCGCAGCGCCATGCCGAGCGGGGGCGGCGGGATCGCCGCCATCGGATACGTGCGGCCGACGAGCGCGCGTACGCGCGCGGCGTGCGTGACGACGGCGGCGTTCCACTGCGCAGCGGTCATGCCGGGCTTCGCCGGCGCGCTGTTGCAATGGGTCGCGCTGTCGATCTCGCACTTGTCTTCGATGTCGACGCCGAGCGCGTCGAAGCGATTGCCGCCCTGCGTTCGGAAGCGCGCGATCGCAACCGTCTTGCGCACGTCGCGCGCGAGGTCGCCGTAGCCGGGGAGATACCAGCCGACGACCTTGAGGCCATTCGCGCGCGCTGCATCGAGCCAGCGCGCGACGGCGGCGGGATCCTTGAAGTCTCCGGGGATGTTGAACCTGCCGGTCTGGATGTACAGCGTTCGCACGCCTTGCGCGCGCATCGCGCGCGTCGATGCAACGGGGTCGAGTGCGTAGTCGTACACATCCACCCACGTACCGAGGCCGTGAAACGCGGCAAGGCTCGCACGTGCAGGCGGGCGCGGCTTGGGTTTCGGTCGCGGGCGGCGCGTGGGACTGGGCGACGGCGACGGCGATGGGCTCGGCGACTCTACCTTGGGGTCGTCGCTCGGCAACGCGACCGGGAGCACAGCCGCCTCCTTGACGACGCCGTCGCCGTATGCGCGCGTGCGGCGCACGTACGCAACCGACGCCGTCGCTCCAAGCAATGCGAACACGAGGAGCGACGCCGGAATTGGTCGTAGAAGCCGACGTCTCATGGAAGGTCCTCAGATTAACGTGGAAAGAAGGCCGTCGAGGATATCCGCCTCACTCACGGTCACTACGCCGAAGCCGAAGCGCACCATGATGCGCTCGAGGATGACGGCACCTGCGACGATGACGTCCTCCCGTCCTTTCGGCATCGCCGGGAGCTCGCTTCGCTCCGGCGAAGTCGAGCGCGCAAGACGGGCGCGCAGGTCGCGCACCTGATCGAGCGAGAGCCGGGAGTGGTGAATCGCGTCGCGGTCGTATCCAGGAAGGCCGAGCGCCACGGCGCTGAGCGTCGTGATCGTGCCGGCGACGCCGACGAGCGTGCGTGCGCGTTCCGGATGAACGGCGTCCGCGGCCTTTTCGAGCGCCTCGTCCGTAGCCTCCGCTATCGCCCGGACTTGACGTTCGAGCGGAGGATCGTCGCGCACGAAACGCTCGGTGAGCCGCACCGAACCGATGTCGAGCGATATCGCCGACTCCATCTCGCGCTCCCCGACCACCAGCTCGGTGGAACCTCCACCGATATCGATGACGCACAACGGGCCCGGCGCGTTGCGCAGATCGGCCGCCGCGCCGGAAAACGAGAGCGCCGCCTCTTCGTCCCCGCTCAGGACGTCCGGCTCGATGCCGGTGCGCGCGCGAACCTCGCTCAGGAACTCGTCTCGATTGGCGGCGTCGCGCACCGCGCTGGTTGCGGCGAGCATCGCGCGCGCTCCGGTGACGCCGTAGGCGCGGCAGCGGTCCCAGTACGCGCCGATCACCTCGACCGTGCGTTCGATCGCCTCGTGAGCAAGGCGCCCCTGCGCGTCGACGCCTTGCCCGAGACGCGTGATCGTCAGGTCTCGCTCGATCTGCCCGATGTTGACGCCGTCGACGTCCGCGATGTAGAGGCGCACGGGGTTCGTGCCGACGTCGATCGCGGCGAATCGCGTCACGAGCGAGCGACCGTTCCGCCGCCGGCTCGCAGGTGCGGGTGTCCCGGCGTCGCGTGCGCGGCGCCGTGCGCGTCGATCTCCACGCACGGACCGGGACAGTCGAGCGGCTCGATCTCTTCGCGCACCATCGCGCCGATCGGGTTGCGTGCGGTCGCGGCTTCGTGCGCGTACAGCGCGTGCAAGCACTTCACGCGATCGGGCATACCGCCCGCGCTCGCCCGCGCCGGCAACACCGCGATCGCGTCGCGCTCGGCGACGTACGCCTCGTGCGCAATGCGATAGGCACCGGCAAGCGCGGCATCCGACGACAAGCGCTCGTTCAGCTCGCGCATGCGGCCTTCGCTCTCCATCGTGCCGATCGCCTTGGTCGCGGCCGGGCACACCAGCCAGTACAGCGTCGGGAACGGCTCGCCGGAATCGAGCAACGGATCGGTGCGCACGACGAGCGGCAACCCATACGGACAGCGCGCGGCCACCTCGGTACGCCCGCGCGGCGGACGGCCGAGTTGCACGTGCACTATGAGCGCGTCACGTTCCTCCACCGTTGAGGAACCCCCCTCAAACGACGAAAGCGGCCTCGCGGCCGCCTCCGTCTTCACGAGAATCGAACGCTGCTCAGCCTCGCTTGGCCTCGCGCTGCCTGCGCCAGTCCACGAGCCGCTCCTCGCTCTGACGCATGAACTTCTTGAGCTTGGCCTCGAACTCCGGATCCTTGTTTCGCGGCCTGTGCGGAGCCTCGGGCTGCCAATCCGGCGATGCTTGCTTGATCGAGAGATCGATCTTTCCGCCGTCCTTGATGCCGACAACCTTCACGGTGACCTTGTCGTTCTCGTGGAGGTACTCCTCCACGCTCCGGACGAAATTCCGGTCTATCTCGGAGATGTGCACGAGGCCCGTCTCCCCGGTTTCCAAAGCGACGAACGCACCGTACGGCGCCAGCCGAATGACCGTTCCCTCGACGATTGCTCCAACCTCTACCGGCATGCCCTTGTTCAGGCTCCTTTCGGGGTTTGTGCCCGGCCGTCTGCCGGGACGGAGGACCATGGTATGCCCCGTTTCTGGGCATGGTCAATGGATCGTCGAACTAACGTACGATCTTGAACGATCCGCGGAACGCGTCCCACCAGCGTTGCAACGCGCTGGGTCCATCGGGCGGCGCCAGCGGTGGCTGCTTGACCCGCTTCGGCACCATGCTCGGCCCTGGGACCACGGCATACGCGGTCTCGCCGGGACGGATCATGTTCAGGTCCTGGCGCGCGAGCCGCTCCACCTCGGCGTCGGTTTGCAGCGCGTCGCGTCGCGCGCGCAGCTCCGCGATCTCAGCGTCGAGCCGCTTGGAGTCGGCCTTCAGCGAGTCGATGCGATTGTGCTTCGCGACCAGCTGGCGCGCCGGGTACATCCCCGACACGAACAGCGCCACGAGCAGGATGACGATCGCGGCGCCGTGCGGCCGGTAGCGCTTGCGGCGCTCGGCGCGCTGCTGCCGCCGGAGCTCGGCGCGCGAAATGGGGCCGGTGGTCATGCGCGCCGCCTCGCTGCGAAGCCGATGCCGTACCGCGCGGCTTGCCCCAGCTCCTCTTCGATGCGCAGCAGCTGGTTGTACTTCGCGGTGCGATCCGCGCGTGCAGGCGCACCGGACTTGATCTGGCCGACGCCGGTTGCGACGGCGAGATCGGCGATCGTCGCGTCCTCGGTCTCACCCGAGCGGTGCGACATCATCGCGGCGTAGCCGTTGCGGCGCGCTAGCTCGATGACGTCGAGCGTCTCGGTGAGCGTGCCGATCTGATTCACCTTGATGAGGATCGCGTTCGCCACGTGCTCGTTGATGCCGCGCTCGAAGAACACCGGGTTCGTCACGAAGATGTCGTCACCGACGAGTTGCACGCGGTCGCCGATCGCCTCGGTCACCCGCGCCCACCCGGCCCAGTCGTTCTCCGCGAGCGGGTCTTCGATGGAGACGATCGGATACGCGCCGAGCCACCGTGCGTAGCGCTCGCCCAGCTGCTCGGCGGTGAACGTCTTGCCTTCGCCGGGGAACGCGTAGGTGCCGTCTTGGGTAAAGAGCTCCGTCGCCGCAACGTCGAGCCCGATCGCAACGTCGTCGCCGGGCGTGAGGCCGGCTTGCTCGATCGCCTCGACGAGCGCTTCGATCGCCTGGTCGTTCGTCTCGAGGTTCGGCGCGAAGCCACCCTCGTCACCCACGCCGGTTGCAAGCTTCTTCTTTCTCAGGACGCCCTTGAGCGTGTGGTAGACCTCGCACCCCCAGCGCAATCCTTCGCCGAACGACGCCGCGCCGACCGGCGCGATCATGAACTCTTGAACGTCGACGGTGTTGTCTGCGTGCGCGCCGCCGTTGAGCACGTTGAAAAAAGGCACGGGGAGGACGTGCGCATTCGGGCCTCCGAGATAGCGGAACAGCGGCAGTTGCAAGCTCGTCGCCGCAGCTTTCGCGGCCGCGAGCGATGCTGCGAGGATCGCGTTCGCCCCGAGCTTGCGCTTGTTGTCGGTCCCGTCGAGATCGAGCAACGTCTGGTCGATCTCGCGCTGATCGGTTGCGTCGGCGCCGTCGAGCGCCTGTGCGATCGGCCCGTTGACGCTCTCGACCGCGCGCAGCACGCCCTTGCCCAGGTACCGCTTGTCGTCGCCGTCGCGTAGCTCGAGCGCCTCGTTGGCGCCGGTCGAGGCTCCGCTCGGCGCGATCGCGCGGCCGAGCGAGCCGTCGGCGAGCAGCACGTCGGCCTCCACGGTCGGGTTGCCGCGCGAGTCGATCACCTCGCGCCCGCGCACGCTTGCAATAGTGGTCACGGCCTTGATCCTACCGGCGACTTTGCGATCAGCTTCGAACCGCGTCCGTACCGAGCGCGGCTCTGCGGCGTCCGCGCGCGCCGAGCGCGAGCACCGGGAGGAGCGACAGGCCGGTGCCGATGCCGACGAGCGCGCCGAGGCTCACACGGTCGAGCACGATGCCGGCCAGCACGGTGCCGATGGCGGCGCCGCCGAGAGCGAGGAAGTCCACGAACCCGAGGAGGCCGGCGCGCTCGGTGGGCGATGTCGCGTCGGCGAGCATCGCCGTCGCGGCGACGTAGGACACGTTCCAGCCGATGCCGATGGCGAACATCGCGGGAGCGATCCACAGCAACCGAATCTCGGCGATGAGCGCGAGCGTTCCGGCGCCGAGGATCACGAGGCCGATCAGCGCCGCAAGCGTGCGCCCGAGCCGGTCGATGAGGCGGCCGATCACCAGCACGAGCCCGAACATGCCGAGGAAGTGCGCGCTCAGCGAGATCGACACCGACGGCCAGCCGTGCCCGTGATCGTGGAGGACGAGCGACACCATGCTCATCATCGACGTCATCACGATTTGCGCGAACACCGCGGCGACGATGGCGACGCGCACGAGCGGGATGCGCACGACGGCGCCGAGCTTTCGCGCGTGCGCGGAGCCCGGTTGCGCGGCGCTCGCGATCACGAGCGAGTCCTTGCGAATCGCGTAGGTGAGCGCCGCGCCGGCGAGCATCACGCCGGTGGCGACGAGCCACGGCGGGCCGAGCACCTCGAGGTCTCCACCGGCGCGCGCGAACAGCGGCGTGAACGCAACCGGACCGATGATCGCGCCGACGCCCGCGCCCGCGAGCACGTAGCTGATGCCGCGCGCGCGCCGCTCCGGCGGATACATATCGGCGGCCGCCGCGCGCGCGAGGTTCACGACGCCGACGCCCGCGCCGGCAAGCGACATGCCGGCGAGAAACGCGATCAGCGATTCGGTCCGCGCGCCCGCGTACACGAGCAAGCAACCGATCGCGCCGCCGAGGAAATCCGAGGCGGATGCCGGAGGTGCGCCCATGCGCGTCCATGTACCTGCCGGCAAGCAGCGTCGCGACCGCCCACCAACCCACGAAGATCGCGGGAGCGAGCCCGGCGAGCACCGGCCGTCCGATCAACGCCGACAGCATCGGCGCGCCCGCGGTGGCGAGCAGCTGCACGACCGTCCAGCTCAGCGTCAAGCAGCCCGCAAGCACGAGCGTGTTGCGGCGAACAACGGCGTTGCTCACGAGCGCTCCCCCATAGGAGTCGTTGCTCGCTCAGGCTATCAGGACCACCGCGCGACCACGCGTGATAGTCCGAGCGCGAACGTCGCTGCGAACGCGAGCGCGAGCGGCGCGTAGAGCCGTTCGAGCCAACGCCTGAGAACGGCACCGGTCGTTGCGAAGGCCGCGGCGACGAGCAGCAGCCGAGGGCCGCGCGCGATCGCGGTCTGCACGACGAAATCGACGAGGCCGACGCCGTGTTCCGCCGCTTGCCACGCGAAGACTTTGTAGGGAACGCCCGACCACGGCTGATGCGCGAGCGCGCGGGCGCCGTCGTCGTGGAGCCATCCAGCAGCGGCGGCCGTCATGCGCTCGGTGACCAGCGGCGCGTGGTGGAGGAAGCCGCTCCCGGCGAGCGCGCCGGCGGCATACGTGAGCGCACCTCCCGTCAAGCTGCCGGCGAGTGCGGCAAGCGCAAGGTGCACGAAGCGACGCGGCGCCGCGAGCGCGAGCAGCGCGACGGCGAAGTCGGGAACGAGCGGGAATGCGATCGCTTCGGCGTCGCCCCAGCAGAACGCGAGCGCGAGCCCTGCACGCGAACGCGCGAGCGTCGCGACGCGCGCGTGCAGCGTTGCGGGCGCGGGCTTCCGCAACTCCTCGGCGGTGTGTGCGAGCGTGCGAACCTGCGCCTCGATACGATGCGCCACGTCGCTCGGGCACCCGTCGTGGGTCTGCGCGTCTCCGAACACGATCGCCACGGATGCGCGCCGCGGGAGCTTCGATTTTGCGGGGAGGACGTCACGTGTTCCGGCGATGCCGACGGGAACGACCGGGTGGCCCAGCTTCGCGACGCCGCATTTGAACGGCGCGATCTCTCCGGTGCGCGAGCGCGTTCCCTCCGGAAACAGCAGCACCGACCGGCCGCGCGCGAGCAGCGAGCGCGCACGGTCGAGACCTTCGGTTCCGTGACGCGGAAAGGGAAACGCTCGAGTGAGCATGCGCACGAGCGCGCCTTTGATGCGTGAGGAGAAGAAGTAGTCGGCGGCCGCCGCCGGCGCCAGCCGGCGGCGGACGCG
>JBIOWR010000259.1:0-6147 GCA_044868775.1 Actinomycetota bacterium | reverse complement strand
GCACCGATCGCCGCGACCCTGACGCGCAAGCCCCAGGAGGAGTACACCGCGCTCGGAACGCTCATCGAGCAACGCGCGAGCAGCGAGGCGATCGGCACGCGCGTCGCGTCGCTGAAGGCGCTCCTCGACGAAGCGCTGGGGTAACGCTAGATCGTCGCGGGCGACCCGGTCGCGTCCGGCGCCGGCGACGCGTCCGGCGTGGGCGACTCCGTCGGCGCCGGCGACGCGACGAGCACGGTAAAGAAGACGTGCTCCGAGCTCGCGACGTTGATGCACGCGTCTTCCGCCACCGCCCAGCCTTCGTATGCGCCGGGCGCCAGCTCCGTCGCCGGCCGGCCGCTCCATCCGCTCGACGTGCGCGCGCCGGCGGCGACCTGACACTCCGCGTTGCTCGCGCGCTCCGCGGGGCAGAAGCTGAACCGCACCGCGTACACGCCCGATGCGACCGCCGGGCTCCCGCCCAACGGATCGCTCGCCGTTGCGTCGAGCTGCACCAGATCGCTCGACGCGAACGCCGTGGACGAAGCCGTCTGCATCTGCGCCGCCGGCAACGTGCGATCGATGTTGAGCACGTACGGCGCGCGCCACGCTTCGAAATTGTGGTGGTAGTCGTACGAGCGGTAGTACAGCGTGCGCCTCCCTTGCGCGCTCAGCGTGAGCGTGCGCGGCGCGCTCTTGATCGGCCCGCCGTCGAGCCGGTACTGCGTGCCCATGCAGCCGGCGCGGTCGTCGCTGCACGAGAACGTCACCGCCCACGAGCCCCTCGTCCAGTACGGCCGGCGCGATCCCACCGTCGCCTTCGCGCCGATGCGCGTCACCGGCGCGCGCACGTCGGAGTGCACGATGAGATAGCGCACCGGATCGACGAAGTAGTGCGGGAACGGCGGATCGCCGCCGCAGTACTTCGTCGGCAGGTACCCGCGCCATGCCCACAGCTCGTACGAATGCTTGTACACGTTGAACGCGAAGTGCGTGTTGCTCCCGAGGTTCGTCACGGTGCCGATGACCTCGCCGCGCGAGACGATCCGCCCCGCGCCGTAGCCGGAACGCGGACGGATGTGCGAGTACCGCGAGATGACCGTGCCCTCGTACGGAACCGAGTGCACGACCAGCGTCGTGTAGCCGACGCCGCGCTCGAAGAACGTGCCGTGAATCTTGCCGTTCGCCGCAGCGCGGATCGATTGCCCGACGTACGCCTTCAGGTCCCTGCCGGTGTGCCGTTTCGGCGCGCCGCCGCAGCCGCCGACGTAGGTGCCGAAGCCGTAGCCGGTCGCGGTGAACGGAGAGATCGGGTTGCTCCAGATCGTCGCAGGCGCAACCGCGGCGGACGCGACGTTCGGCGAGGAATCGCCGAGCGCAGCCGACGCGATCAGCAGCAAACCGAGCAGCGTACGCACGTGCCCGCGGCGCAATGGGGCCCCCTTTCGCAAACCCCGCCAGGTTACCGCCCGCGGGGCCCGGGCGGCACTAACCCAAATGCACCGAATCAGGGCGTCAGACGGCGAATTCGGCGATGACGGCTGCGTGATCCGAGGCTTCCGTCCTGCGATCCACCACCGTGTCGTATCGCATGTCTTTCTTCTTGAAGATCCCGCGACGCTCGATGCTCACGCTCTTGAGCACGCCGCGCAGCGCTTCCGAGACGAGCACGTAGTCGATCTGCTTCTTGCCGGAGTGATACGTCCAGCGCTCGCCCTCGGGGAGCTCCATGTTCACGTTGTACAGCCCGTCGAGATCCAGCAAGGGCGCGACCGATGTGCTCCCGGGGAAGTCGTTCAAGTCTCCGGCGACGACGACGTAGTCGCGCTGCAAGTCGTACTCGCCGAGCAGCTCGGCGACGCGCTCCGCCTGTCCTTGGCGGCGCAGGTTGCTCTGCGGGTCCTTCTTCTCGCTCGAGAGCTTGGACTTGAAGTGGTTCACCATCACCGTCAGCGGCGCGCCCTCGACGTCGATGCGAAACACCATGCAGTCGCGCGAGAACGTCTTCACCGTCCGGTCCATATACGTCGACGTCTCGTGCATGTGCGACTGCATCCACTCGACGGGGTGCCGCGACATGAGCGCGACGTCGATGCCGCGATCGTCGTTGCCGTCGACGAGCAGCACGTGCTTGTACGGGTCCTTGCCTGCACCGTCGAGGAACGGGAACAGCACGTCGTCGTGGAATCGCTGCAGCTGCAGACGATCCTCGACCTCCATCAGCGCGATGACGTCGGCGTCGGTGTCGCGGATGACGCGCGCGGTGTTCTCCACCGCAACGTCCGACACCTTGTCGCGCGTCAGCTCCGCCCAGCCGAGCCAGTCGTGCGCGCCGGTCGCCTTGTAGTGCTTGCCGCGAACGTCGACGACCTTCGCGTACCCGGAAAGGTCTTCCTTGAGCGCCTTGATCTTCTCCTGGTCGAAGACGTGCTTCTGCAATTCGGCCTGCAGGTTCTTGTAGAGCGTGAGGAGCTTCTGCGACTTCTCTTTCGGCTCGCCGAACACCTTGGGCCTGCTGAACAAGTTCTCGCAGTTGAACGTCGCAACGCGCAGCGTCGTCATCGGCCTCTCCCCTTGCGTCTCGCCGACCCGGTCCCGACGGCAAGGCTACTTCGGCGAATCGTCTCCGATCAATGCGCGCACCGTATTTGGCCCCTGCACAACCAAGCAATACGAGCGGCTAGCTTTTCAGGTGACGGTCGAGAAACGCCACCGTTCGCTCGATGCTGAGCGTCCACGACGAGGTGAACACGTGCGGCTGGCCCCGATAGACGAGCAGCTGCGCATCCTTGCCCTCGGCTTTGAGCCCTGCGAGCGTTCGCTGCGACCACACCAGCGGCGTGCTGAGATCGCGGGTGCCGTGGTGCATCAGCACCGGCATGCTGATGCGATCGAGGAAGTTGATCGCCGAGACGTTGCGCCAGAACTCCGGGTTCGCCGACGGCGATCCATACGTCGTCACGATGCGATTCGCGAGCGCGGCGCGCGGGCGCGTCCACTTGTTGAAGTTGTCCACGTAGTTGGAGCTCACCGATGAGTACAGCACGATGGCCTTCAACAGCTCCGGCCGCGCGACCGCGGCGCCGAGCGTAACACCTCCCCCCATCGAGCGCCCGAGCATCCCGATGCGCTCGCGGTCGAGCTGCGGGATCGAGGACGCCTTCACCGCGAGCACCGCGTTGATCGCGTCCTCCACGTAGCCGAGACGCAAGTTCAGCTCGCTCCTCGGGTCGTCGTCGGACTGCGCGTGATTGCGGTAGTCGACGTGCAGCGCGACGTAGCCGTGGCGCGCGAGGTAATCCTGCTCGCGCGCGAGCCCTTCACCGTTGACGTACGTGGTGACGTCCCGATACCCGTGATTGAGGATCACGACCGGGAACGGTCCCGCGCCGCGCGGCACGTTCATGACGCCGGAGACCGTGAGCGTGCCGCTCTCGTAGGTCACGAAGTAGCGCGTGTACGCGCTGTTGCGCGCGAGCACGCGGCCGAGCTTGAGATCGCGGCCGCTCAGCTCCTTCCGCATGAGCGCGGGGAGCGAGACCGGATGCGGCGCCGGCGACGGCGTCAACGACGGCGACGGTGCCGGCGGTGACGGAGAGGCTGGCGGAGCAAGCGTCTTCACCGCGCTCGGCGCGTCGCCGGTGCACGCCGCGCCCGCCAGGATGAGCAGCGCCGCAAGGATCGGTCGCACGAGCCCTACTCTGCCGCGATCTCGCGCCGGTCGCCAGGTAACCCGTTACGGCTTTCGCTGAGATTCCTGGGGAAAGCGGGCGTATCTCCTCCATACCTCTACCCAGGGAGGAGGGCCCTCTATGAGGCTGCAACGAATCATGCTCGCTGCCGCAACCATCGTCGTGGCGCTGGCGGCATTGGCGTACGTCAACGCGGCGTCGAGCTGTGTGTCCTACAACGTCACAGCGCCGGTTGTCGGCAACAAGAACGACCGGCGGTGCGAGAGCACGCAGTTCACGCATCCGTTCTTGTGGGATAACTGTCCGTCGGTTCCGCCGGCGGGCACCTACGGGTGCGTCGCGGCGACGGTGCACACGCCGTGATCTAGCACACGAACTGAACAAGTCCCTCGTCGGGGAGGACGTCGGCAAGCTGATCGCCGCACTCGTGCTTGCCTTCGTCGTGGAACAGCAATTCGCCGTTCGGTCCGTAGACGTCTACGGCGAACTTCGAGCTGCGTGGAGCGACGCCGCCGTTCCGCGGCGGCGTCGTCTTCACCGACGCTTCTATCAGGTCACGGCTCGTGCGAACCGGACGCGTCCCGCGCACGAGCGAGCGTGCGGGCTGGGGACCGCCGATGCTCGTCGTGCCGTCCTCGACGGTCGTGCGCAACGGCCGCCGCCCGAACAGCGCGCCCGGGGACATCTTCGTGCCGCCGATATCAATGAGGCCCAGCGTCGCCGCAACGATGCTGAGCGACAACAAGGCGGCGACCTGCGCGGTGCCGCTCTCGGCGAGCCGCGCGCCGCCTTCGCTGAGGAGCGAGTTCGTGCGGTGCCTGAGCTTGCGCACCCAATCACGGAACACCAGGAGCGGCTGCACGAGGATCACCGTGCGCGCGTCCGCGAGCTTCTGCTGGAGCAGCACGCGGCTGCGCCACAAGCTGCAGCGCACGGCGGCCACCGACATGCGTTGCGCGCGGGCGATCGCTTCGTACGACCAGCCTTCGTCCATCCGCCGCCACAGGATCGTGAGGTCGCGAGGCTTGAGCGTGCCGAGCGCGTCACCGAGGAGTCGTTGCTGATGGCTCCGATCGCTCGCGACTGCGACCGAGGCGAACGTGGGATCGGTGCTCGATGCGACGTGCTCGTCCACGACGTCCAGCGGAACCATCCGGCGCCGCGTGCGGCGCCGCAGCTCGCTCACCGCCAGATGCCTCGCCACCGTGGAGAGCCACAGCCAGAGCCGATCGGCCTCGAGGTTGTCCAAATGGCGATATGCGCGCAGCAGCGTCTCTTGCGCGAGGTCCTCCGCGGTGACCGTGTCGCCGATGATGCGTGCACACAGGCGATGCAGGTCGGGGTAATAGCGCGAGTAGATGAATCGAAAGCGCTCGTCTTCGGCCGGCCCGGAGATCTCCGAACCGGCTTCGCAATGATCCTTGTTCACCCGCGCCTTGCGCACGCCGCCCCCTGGGTGCCCACCCGATCGTTTGGGTGATTTTGATAGGGCTTGGGTGCGCACGGCAAGCCCATGATTTCGCCTCGTTGGACATTTGGCCAAGACGCATGCCTCCGCCGCGTCATTTCACTTGGAGTTCGAGACCGACGTCACCCGAATTCGTATTAGATACGGGCGTCTCGTCTGGAGGGGACTCGATATGGCCGGGATCGATCCGCCGCACGACGGGAACGAGCGACTGCTCGTGGAACGGGCGTCGCTGGGAGACCGCAAGGCCTTCGAGGACCTGTACCGCAGGCATCACGGCGTCGTGCTGGCGGCGTGCCGGCGCTGGGTCGGCGACCCGCAGCTCGCCGAAGAGCTCACCCAGGACGTGTTCGTCAAGGCGTACCGGCATCTGGCATCGCTCCGGCACACCGCATCGATGCGCCCGTGGCTGATCCGCGTCGCGCACAACCTGTGCATCGACCACGGCCGCGCCGCGCGTGTACGCGAAGTTGGTTTCGACGACATGCTCCTGGTGTCGTCCTCGTTCGACACCACCAGCGAGCGCGCGATCGCGCGCGTGTCGCTGCAACGGTTGTGGCGGCGCGTGCATCCCGAGCTCGCGCGACTCGACGTGCGCGACCGGCGGTTGCTGTGGCAGCGCGACGTCGAGGGCCGCAGCTATCGCGAGCTCGCACGCAGCGAGGGGGAGACGAAGCACGCGTTGCGCAACCGCGCGTTCCGTGCGCGCATGGTGGTTCGCGAGCGCGTGCACCTGCTCCGCGAGGAGCTCGATGCGCTTTCGTCCGTCCCGCCATTCGCATTCCTGCAACGCGTGTACCGGCGCGCGCGCGAGCGCGCCGGGAGGCTCAACAACGGCTTCGCCGGCATCTCGTTCCCCGTCCTTTCCCTGAGCGGGTGTCTCAGCGTGGTCCTGGGCCTCGCCGCGCCCGCGCAGATGCTTGGAGCCGGCGTGGACGTGCAGAGCGAACCACCGAACCGCGTCGTCGCGCTCACGGTCTTCCCCGCGACGGGCGGTGCGCGCGACTA
>JBIOWR010000258.1:0-2735 GCA_044868775.1 Actinomycetota bacterium | reverse complement strand
CCTTCGGGCCCAGCGTCGTGGAGCGCTGCGCGACGCCGCCGCTTTGCGTCAGCGTCGCCGTGCTCGACAGGTCCTTCCACACGATCGCGCGATCCTGCGCCTCGCTCGCGGCGCGCGCGTGGACGATGATGCGGCGGCTCCCCGACCAGTCGGAACCGGCCGCGATCGAGCCGACGTTCCACGTGATCGTGCGTCCCGACACCGAGTTCGGCGCGGGGCTCGCGCTCACGAATCGCGCGCCGGCCGGAAGCACGTCGGTGATGACGACGCCGCTCGCCGCGCGCGACGACATGTTGCGGTACTCGATCTGGTGCGGGTAGTCCGCGCCGGGCAGCACCCACCCGGTCTCCGACGTGAAGTTCGCGCGCACCTGCGCTTGCGACGGCGCGCTCTCGAACTTCACGTAGGCCACGGCGTCGGGGTCACCCTTCGCGGTCTTCCACGTGCCGCGGATCGGAACCGGATCGGCGTACGACGCCGACGCGGTGAGCTGCAGCGCCTTTACGAAGCCTTCCTCCGCGCTCGCGGCGACGTTTCCGTAGTCGGCCGGCGTGAACGTCACCGAGAAGATGCCGTCGTTGCCGGCGGTGAACTCCTTGCCGACCTTGGAGCCGTTCGCACGGCGAAGGGTGACCGTGCCGGTTGCCGGCACGTTGTCCTTCGCTTGCGGGTCCTCGGGATACGACATCTGCGCGGTGAGCGCGGTGATGCGGTGGTAGTCCTTCCACGTCACGCCGCGCACGACGAGATCGTCGCCGGGCTTGTACGCGGCCTTCTCCAACAGCAAGCGCGTGCCGAGCGACGCGACCGACATCTTGAAGCGGCCCTTGCCGGTGTCGCCCGCGCGCGTCGCGAATGCCTCCACGATGACGTCGCCCGACGGCCAGTCCTCTCCGATCTCGACGAGCGCTCCGTAGAGGTCGGTCTGCGCAACGGTGCTCGGCGGTGGAGGAATCAACTCCGCCGGCACCGTCGTGATGACGCGCCCGTCCTCGCCGATGAACCGGAGCGAGAACGTGGCGCCCGCGACAGTCGGCGCGGCACCGGCATCGGTGGTGGCGCCGCCGCCGTCGGCGATGAAGCGCACTTGCACGCAGTCGCCGCGCTGGAACTTCTCCTGGGAGACTTGGCTGACGGTCGAGCGCGCCTCGGTTGCCGCGTTCTGGACCGGGCACGTGTTCTGCTCGTAGTAGTGCCGGAAGCTGACGATGCCGATGCGGAAATGCCGGCCCGCTGCGTGACCCGGGAGCGCCGCCATGACCAACACGCCGAACAGCGCTGCAACCAGGAACTTCTTCGTCACGACATCCTCCTCGCCAGTGCGTCGCCTTTTGGGCACGCTTCATTCCATCTCAAAGGATGCAATTTCGCCCAATCACCGCCTGAACCCTGCCCGCGAACGGCCTTTCCTGCCGCTTTGCCCGGCTCCGCGACCGCGCTCAGTAGCCGAGCCCGGCCGGGCGGAGGCAGGCGTAGCCGAAGTCTGGGTCGGGCTCGAGCGCCGGCGCGAAGCGCACGCCCTGGTAGTTCGCAAGCCAGTCGGCGCGGATCGGCGCGGTCACGGCCGGCGACGCACGTCCTCCACGATCGATCTTCACCACGTCGAGACCGCGGCTGTAGTCGGCGACGTACACGATGTCGGGCCGCCACGGCACGAAGTACGCGGCCGACGTCGAAGCGTTCGGCTGGATGTGATAGCCGACCTGCTTGATCGCGGCGGGATTCGACACGTCGAGGAAGCGCACGCCTTGGTCGTACCACGCGACCGCCACCACGCCGTGCTGGTTCATCGTGAACCAATGGGACGAGCACGCGAGCGCGGCGACGCCTCCGCCGGCCGTGTACTCCGCGGATTCCACCTTCCACGTCGACACCGGCTCGAGGGCGGGCCCGTCGATGCGCCAGATCTGGAAGGAGCCTTGCTGGAGATCGTCGCGCAGGACCTCGTCCATCGGGTTGCGACTCTGACCGCACTGGCCCGAGTAGCTCTCCTCGTTCACCATGACCATCGAGGAGTTGAGCCGCAACGAGCTGTGATGGATCAACGCGTTGTACGGGTTCGGATGCTCGTCGTCGGTCGTGATCGCCTTGACGTGCGACACGAGCGTCGGGTTGTTCACCGTGGAATCGGTGACCGGCGCGTACATTGCCGTGCCACCGGAGCCGGTCATCCAGATGTTGCCGTACGAATCGACGTTCACATCGTGTGTCGCGCCCTTCTCGGGATAGCTGGTGTTCGCAAGGCCGGCGGGTGAGTTCCACACCTGTCCCGCGATCTTCGGATGATCGAGATCTCGGAGGTCGACCACGAACACACCCTGGTTCTTGCGCGACGCGGTGATGTACGCATAGCGGCAGTCGAGGATGCAGTTCGCGATGTGACCCGGCCCGCGCAAGAGGTTTCCTTTGCTGTCCTTGCCGTCGTAGGCCGGCATCTCGAGCTGCGAGCGGATGCGCGGGCTCGTCGGATCGGAGATGTCGATGACGAACAGCGTCGGCGGCACGACGGGACATTGCGACGGCTCTTGTCCCGCGGTGACGAGCGTTCCTTCACACGTACCGACGGCGAAGCTCACGCGCGTGCGTTCGGCGGTGACGAGAAGAATCTTTCGTTCGGGAGAGATATCGACGTCTTCGTTCTCCCAATGCGGCAACGGCAGGAACGCCACCGGCTTCGGCAGCTCCGGTGAGATCGCGTCGAACACCCACACACCGCCGGCCGAGACGGTCCCCCG
>JBIOWR010000257.1:0-22055 GCA_044868775.1 Actinomycetota bacterium | reverse complement strand
CCGCGCCTCTCGGTCACTTCGGTTCTCGCCTAGGCGGTCGCTTCCTCGACCTTCTCCACCGCCGACACGACCGCGTCGGTCGTGGCATCGGCGGCCTTGGCGACGCTCGTCGTCGCAGCCTTCACCTTCGACTTCGCCGCCTTCGCTTGCGAAGCGGCCTTCTTCGTCGGCTGCGAGCGCTTGATGGTGCCGACGAGCTTCTCGCCGCGCTTGGCGAGGTCGTCGAACTCCTTCGTCGAGCGCTTGCGTGCCTCGACGACGAGCTCCTTCGTCTTCGCAGGAACCGTACGAAGGAAGTCCGAACCGGTTCGACCGATCGCGCTCGCGCGCTTCGTGGTCTCGGAAAGAACGGAGGCGGCAACCTCACGGATCGAACCGCTGCGAACCTGGGAAGGAAGCTCCCGAATACGTGCGGTCAGATCGCGGGTCTTCTCGATGGCGAGACCGCCCGCGCCGATCGTCGCGTTCAGCGTCTTCTTTGCCGTGCTCATGTGTCCACCTCCTTCCGCGTACTCGTTACGTTTGGAGCGAGGAGACGGAGGGGAGCCGGGTGAGGGCTTCGCATGCCTGCGGACTCCATCTCCTCGCCATGTTCCTCAACTCTTTCGCGCCTTCTTCGCTGCTGTGGCGCGGCGCTTCGCGGGCGCAGCCTTGCGAGCCTTGCGAGTCTTGCGGGCCTTGCTCGCGGCCGCGCGACGCTTTGCCGGCGCAGCCTTCTTGGCGTTTGTCTTCGTGGCCGGGCGCTTGCTCGCGGACGCCGATGCGCGCTTCGGCCCGACGCGGCGCTGGGCAACCGAACGTTTCGATGCCGCCTTCGGCTTCGGAGCGGCGGTCGTCTCCTCGCGGAACGACTGATAGAGGTCGACGAGAATCCTCTTCTGGCGCTCGTTTATCGAGGAGTCGCGGAGGATCTCGCCCACCGGATCGGTCACGGTGTCGCGCTCGTCGAGGATCCCGGCCTTGATGTAGAGCGTCTCGGACGAAATGCGTAGCGCCTTTGCGATCGCGTTGAGAATGTCGGCGCTCGGGCGGCGAAGCCCGCGCTCGATCTGCGACAGATACGGGATCGAGACGCCGGTCAGCCCGGAGAAGCTCCTCAGCGACAGGCTGAGCGAGCTGCGCTGATCCCGGATGTAGCGACCCAATTCGCGAACTTTCACGTTCTTGCCTCCTCACCCTTGCGCAGCTCGTGACCGCGCTCTCCCTTTCGAGGTTCAGGCTAGGCGCCGCGTATAACTTTTGCAAACCCCCTGCAAATGGCGGGTTTCACGGGTTCCGGCCCGGCAGGTCGCTCTGCTCGCGCAGGGTGGAGGCGCGTTCGATTATGCCGGATTTCAGCGGCGCAACCGGATGTGTCCCACGGGACGTCCACCACCGAGCACGACCGGTGTCTCGTGCCCGGCAAGGATCGAGCGGGCGTCGTCGCTCAACGCGCCGGTGCGAGCGAGAAGCTCCACGAGGACAGGACCGGTTGCGCGCGCTGCGCCGTCGCGCACCTTCATCGCGAGCGCGAAACCGTCGCCGGCGGCGCACGCGAGCCCCTCCGCCCCGCCCTTCACGGTGAGGCTCGGCACCGCGCTCATCACAGCGGTGTCGAGGCGGTCGGTGCCGGCGACGAGGAACGGGTGCTCACGCATCGCGCGCGCGGCGCGTGCAAACGGCTCGTCCCCAACGAGCACGGCGCCGAACGCGCGCGCGAGCGCTGCGAGCGGAGCGGCGAACGTGACGACGCCGCATCCGTCCGTCGCGCTCTCCAGCAGCGTGCCGGCGAGGTGCTCGATCGTGTCGTGGACCTGTTGCTGCAACGGATGCTGCGGCTCGCGATAGGTCTCGAGCGGCCACCCGCGCACCACACACGTCGCGAGCATCGCGGCGTGCTTGCCGGAACAGTTGTGGTAGGCGCGCGCGGGCTCGCCCGCGCGCGCGACGAGCTCCGGAAGCGCCGCGTTCGGCAATGCGGCCGGGCACAGCAACGCCTCGCGATCGAGTCCCGCCGACGCGAGCACGCCGTCCACCCACCGCACGTGCTCCGGCTCGCCGTTGTGCGACGCGCACGCGATCGCAAGGTGCTCGGTGCGCGCAGGGTCCCATCCGTTCTCCAGCATCACGCCCGCCTGCAACGGTTTCGCCGACGAACGAAACGCGGCGTGCGTGAGTGGATCACCCGCACCGAACGTCACGCGCCCCGCATCGTCCACGATCGCCGCGTCGACGAGATGCGTGCTCTCGACGATTCCTCCCCGGACGACCTCGACGACGAAGGGATCGGTCATCGGCCCACGGCGAGCCGCTCGGCGAGCACCGGCGGCAATCCGGCGTCGAGGACCTTTCGCTGCGCGGTCTCCACGTCATAGGACACGCGGTGCCACGACACGCGCTCGTCCTCCACGATCACGTACGACGCCCGCGGGTCGTGATCACGCGGCTGCCCGACGCTCCCGGGATTGATCAGGTAGCGCAACGCCGGGTCCAGCGTCAGCGAATCGCCGTCGTGTGCGAGCGCGCCGCGCACCGAGACGGCGCCGTTCGAGCGCGAGAAGACGTACGGCACGTGCGTGTGCCCGTAGAACCCGAGCGAAAAAGCCTCGGCGTCGAACGAAGCCGCGGCGGCGCCGGCGTCTTTCAAGTACTCGGCGGCGGGATCGCGCACCGACCCGTGCACGAGCACGCGATCACCGAGGCGTGCGATGGGATCGAGCGACGACAGCGCCGCGTACACCTCGTCGTCGATCCGCGAGCGCGTCCACTCGATCGCCTCGGCCGCCACGGCATTGAACCAATCGAGGTCGAAGCGGCGCGTCAGCGCGAGATCGTGGTTGCCGGCCAGCAACGTCGCGCCTACGCCGATCAACCGCGAGACGACGGCCTGGGGATCGGCGTTGTAGCCGATCAAGTCCCCGAGCACCACCACGCGATCCGCGGATGCGTCCGCCAACACCGCGTCGAGCGCTTCGAGGTTGCTGTGGACGTCGGAGAGAACGGCGAGACGCATGCCCGGCATGGTAATGCCGGAAGAGGAGCTACGCGTGCCGGCGGTTGGTCTCCGTCACGAACGGCGAGTCGCTGGAGATGTCCGCGCACATCTCGGCGAACGCGCGCACGACTTCGGGGTCGAATTGCGTGCCGCTGTTACGCACGATCTCAGCGACGGCGACCTCGAAGCTCATCGGCGTACGGTAGGGACGGTCCGACGTCATCGCGTCGAACGCGTCCACGATCGAGAAGATGCGCGCCGTCAGCGGGATATCCTCACCCTTGAGCCCGCGCGGATAACCGCTGCCGTCCCACTTCTCGTGGTGCGCTTCGATGAGCGGGATCGCGCGGCGCAGGAACTTCACCGGCGCGCAGATCTGCCCGCCGATGAGCGGGTGCGTCTTGATGATCTCCCACTCCTCGCGCGTGAGCGGTCCCGACTTGCCGAGGATCCCTTCCGGGACGCCGATCTTGCCGATGTCGTGCAGCAGCGATCCGTACCGCAATCCCGGATCTTCCGCGAGCTCGGGCGCGATGCGTTGCGCGAGCGCGACTGCGTACAGGTGGGCGCGGTCGAGATGCGATTTCGTGCGCGCGTCTTTCGCCTCGACGACGGCGGCGAGCGTGCGCACGGTTGCGAGGTACGACTCTTGCAGCTCTTCGAGCGCGCGCTCTACCTCCTCGGCGCGTGCGCGCTCGCGACGGTACACCTCGTTCAGATCGCTGGCGAAGACCAGGAGCTGCTCGCGCAGGCGCCATTCCTCGGGCTGTACCGGGAGACCCGCCATCGCAGCCGCGGGTCCTGCTACTGCACGGAGATGCTCAGCGCCTGACACGAACGGCCGCCGATACCGCGTCGAGAAGCTCGAGTGGGCGGAACGGTTTGGTGAAGTAGGCGTTGGCGCCGCTGCGCATTCCGCGTTCGCGATCCGACGCTTGATCGCGAGCGGTGAGCATGATGATGACGCAATCCGGACTGACGTCGCGTCGCAACGACTCGGCGACTTGATAACCGTCGGCGCCGGGCATCATGACGTCGAGGAGCACGACGTCGGGAGAACGTTCGCGCGCGAGGTCGAGCGCCTTCTCGCCGTCTTCCGCTTCGGACAGGTCGTACGCTTCGTCCTCGAGCACCGTGCGCACGAGACTGCGGATCAACGGATCGTCGTCAACGATCAGGACCCGCGGACAAAGTTTCTTAGAACGGACATCTATCGTGGGCACGCCTCATTCTCGGCTGCCGGGGATAGCAATTCCATAGTCCGTTGGAGGGGTTCGGGCCTAGTGCAGTTGCTTTAGACGTTTGGAGGGTCGGCTCAATGACCGCCCGAAAGCACGTCCTCGGGGTTCGCCTCGCCGGTGCGGTAACGGCGACCGATCTCCGCAGTCAACGCATCCAAGACTTTTTGGACGGCATGGCGCTGCTCGGAGACCTCCGCCTCGGCCGATTCGAGCGTTCCGAGGATTTCCACGATCCGCTCGTCCGGCAAGTCGCCGAGGTTCGCGAGCGTGGAGTCGGACACGAGCTTCTCCACGCGCCGGCGCGGATGCTCGAGCGACGGCGGGTCCTTGAGCGAGATCGAGCCGCGGCTCGGAGGCGCGTCATCTGCGAGGATTTGCGGCAGTCGCTCCAGCAACGTGCCGCCCGTGCCGCTGCGACGCTCTTGCTCGGCGCGCAGGATGTCCATGCGCGCGTGCAGCAGCCGGCGCTCGTACGATAGAAGCGTCTCCTCATCTTCGGCCTCTGCACGCAACGTGCGGACGTCGGCGAGCGGGCGCGACTCGATGCCGTCGAGGTGTGACGGGTCGAGGATGCGATCGATGCGACGGTTGCCGCCTTCCATGCTTCGCTCCCTTGAAATGTCGAGCCGGCCGGGGCTTCGTAACCCCGGAGCATTCGAGCCTACCGGGGCGCGGTTGCCCCGGCAATGACCGGGTCCGACTTGGCCATCTCGCGTAGATCCTTCTTCAAGATCTTTCCGATCGCGTTCTTCGGCAACGCAGGCACGAACTTCACGTGCTTGGGCGTCTTGTACTTGGCGAGCCGTTCGCGGCAGAACGCGAGCAACTCGTCCTCCGTGACCGGAGGCTCGCCCCTGGGCGTCACGTACGCGACGACCTCTTCGCCGAACTTGGGGTCGGGGACGCCGACGACCGCGGCTTCGAGCACGCCCGGGTGCTCGTACAGCAGCTCCTCGATGTCGCGCGGGAAGATGTTGAACCCACCGCGAATGATGAGGTCCTTCTTGCGCTCGGTGATGTACAGGAAACCGCCTTCGTCGAAGCGCCCGATGTCCCCGCTCGCGAACCATCCGTCCTTGATCACGGCGTCGGTCGCCTCTTGCATGCGGTAGTAGCCCTTCATGATGTTCGGGCCCTTGATGAGCACCTCGCCCGGCTCGCCGGCCGGCACCTCGGCGCCGTCGTCGTTCACGACCTTGATATCGACGTTGGGCAGCGGGCGCCCGCACGCTCCCGGCTTCGGCGGATCGTCGATGCGCATGAGCGACGCGCCGGGGCTCGTCTCGGTGAGGCCGTATCCCTGCAACACGCGCGCGCCGGTGCGCTTCTCGAACTCGTCGGCGAGCTCGACCGGCAGCGGCGCCGCGCCGCAGATCACCCAGCGCAAGCTCAACCAGTCCACGTTGTCGAACTCCGGATGCGACAGCATGTACGTGAGCATCGTCGGAACGACGCCGGACGACGTGGCTTTGAAGCGCTGCACGCCGTCGAAGAATCCCTCCGCCGTGAACCACCGCAACAGGACGGCGGTCGTCTTGTGCATGTTTGCCGACAGCGTCGACCCCAGACCGAACAGGTGCGCGAGCGGGAGGCACCCCACCGCGCGATCGCCCTCCCGGAAGTCGAGCGCCGACGCGGTGTTGCGCGCCTGGAACTCCATGTTGCCGTGCGAGAGCATGACGCCCTTCGGACGGCCGGTCGTGCCGCTCGTGTACGAGATCACCGCGAGGTCGTCGCTCGTGCGATCAACGATCGGGTGCGGCTCCGTCGCACCTTCCAGCAACTGCGCGAACGACAACGCGCCATCGGGCACCGGCTCGCCGACGACGACGATCTTCGGCGGCTTTTCGAGGCTCGCGCTCGCTTGCACGATGTTCGGATAGAACTCGGGGCTCGTGATCATCGCGACGGCTTCGGAGTCTTCGAGGATGTGCGTGATCTCCGGCACGGCGAGCAAGAAGATCATCGGGATGTTGATCGCGCCGATGCGGTTCACGGCCGCGTAGCTGATCGGAACCTCGGGGAGGTTGGGCATCATGATGCCGACGCGCTCCCCCGGTCGAACGCCGAGGCCTGCGAGCGCGGTGCCGAAGCGACGCGCGAGGTCGAGCAGCTGCACGTTGGTATAGGTGCGATCCTCGAAGATGAGAGACTCGTACTCGCCGAAGCGCTCGACGTTCTCCTCGCCCAGCCTGGCGATGTTCATAGCCGCCTCCTCACAACCCGTACGTCTTGGAGATGATCTCTTTCATGATCTCGGTGGTGCCGCCGCCGATCGGGCCCAAGCGCGCGTCACGCCACGCGCGCTGCACCGGGAACTCCATCATGTATCCGTATCCGCCGTGCACCTGCAACGCTTCGTCGGCAACTCTCCAGTCGAGATCGCACGCAAGCCACTTCGCCATGCTCACCTCGCGCAGCGCGTCCTCTCCGGCGACGATCTTGCGAAGCGCGTGATACGTGAGGCAGCGCGCCGCGTGTATCTCGGTCTCCATGTCGGCGAAGCGGTGGCGCCACACCTGGAAGCTTGCGACCGGCCGCCCGAACGCAATGCGATCCTTCGCGTATGCGATCGCGCCGTCGAGCGTCTTCTGCGCCGCGGCCACCGCGGCGAGCGCCATCACGATGCGCTCCCATTGGAAGTTCTTCATGATGCTGATGAAGCCGGTGCCTTCGTCGCCGAGCATGTTCTCAGCCGGCACACGGCAGTCTTCGAACACGAGCTCCGCGGTGTGGCTCGTCCACCAGCCGACGGTCGGGATGCGATTGCTCGTGAAGCCGGGCGTGTCTTTCTCCACGACGATCAGCGAGATGCCCTTGAAGCCTTCGCCTCCCGTGCGCGCCGCCACGACGACGTAGTCGGCCTTGGAGCCGTTCGTGATGAACATCTTGGAGCCGTTGAGCACGTACGCGTCGCCGTCGCGCACCGCTTTGGTTTGGAGGTTCGCAACGTCCGAGCCCGCGTTCGGCTCGGTGACGCCGAGCGCGCCGATCGCTTTCCCTTGAATCGACGGCACCAGCCAGCGCTTGTGCTGCTCCTCGTTTCCGAACCGGTAGACGTAGTACGAGCCGAGGTCCTTGTGCGCGCCGAGTCCCGCCGCGACGCCGCCCGCGCCGCAACCGACGAGCTCCTCGTTCACGACGGCGTCGGCGAGCAAATCGGGTCCGGTGCCGCCGTACTCCTCGGGGTATTTCAAGCCGAACAGCCCCAGCTCGCCGCACCGCTCGTAGATCTCGCGCGGGAAGTCGCGTTGTTCCTCCCACTCGCGCGCGTGCGGCGCAAGCTCCTTCTCGATGAACTCGCGCACGCTCTTGCGAAACGCCTCGTGCTCGGGCGTGAACAAGTCGTAGCGCGTTTCGCTCACAACCCACCCAGCTTCGCGATCACTTCGCGCATGATCTCATCCGTGCCGCCGCCGATGCGGATGAGCCGCGAGTCGCGCCACGCGCGCTGCACCGGAAGCTCCATGCTGTACGCCGCGCCGCCGAAGATCTGCATCGCCTCGTTGGCGACGCGGCACGCGACGATGCCCCCGTACAGCTTCGCCATCGAGATCTCTTTCACGGGGTATTCGCCCTTGGAGAACTTCCACGCGGCGTCGTAGATCAGCTGTCGCGCGGCTTCGATCTCCGTCGCCATCGTCGCGAGGCGATGCGAGATCGCCTGGAACTTGCCGATGGGCTTGCCGAACGCTTCTCTTTCTTTTGCGTATTGCAGGCACCGCTCGAACAGCAATTGCGAGCCGGCGATCGAGCCGGCCACGCCGACGAGCCGCTCTCCTTGCAGCTCCCACATGATCTGGTAGAAGCCCTTTCCTTCCTCGCCGAGCAGCGCACCGGCAGGGAGGCGCAGGTCTTCGATCGCGATCTCCGCCGTGTCGCTCGAGTGCATGCCGAGCTTGTCGAGCCTCCTGGTGACGTTCCATCCCGGCGTGTTCGTCGGCACGAGGAACAAGGAGAAACCGTGGTAGCCCGCCGGCTTGTCGGTACGCGCGACGAGCGTGCAGAAGTGTGCGCGCACGCCGTTCGTGATGAAGATCTTGCGCCCGTTGACGATCCAATCGCTGCCGTCCTTGACGGCCGTCGTCTGGATGTTCGCCACGTCGGAGCCTGCGTTCGGCTCGGTGATGCCGAGGCACGCGATCTTCGTTCCTTGGATCGCAGGCTTCAGGTACTCGTCGATCTGCTCCTTGGTGCCGAACTTGAGGATCGGCGGCGTTGCCATGTCGGTTTGCACGGCGATCGCCATGCCCACGCCGCCCGAGCCACACCGTGCCATCTCTTCCTTGAGCACGATGCCGCTGAGGTAGTCGCCGCCTTGCCCGCCAACCTCGACCGGATAGTGCACGCCGAGGAAACCCAGCTCGCCCATGCGGTTGAAGACCCAGTCGGGGAAGTTGCCCTCGCGCTCCCACTCCTCGGCGTGCGGCGCTAGCTCGCGTTCGATGAACGCGCGCGCGCTCGCTCGGAGCGCGTCGTGCTCCGCGGTGAAGAACGTCGAAACCAGCTGGGGTGCGCCCATTGGTGGCGCGTATCGTACTTTATTGCGCGCTTTGGCGGCTTCCGCGCGTCCCGGCCGGTCGCCGCCCGGTTCACGAGCAAACGGGAGGAGTGTCGCTCGCAAGCCATGTTCACTCAGTGAACATGCTCTGCGGAGGACGTCCGTTACCGACGCACCCGGGTCAGGAGTCGGCTTGCCAGCCGGCGTCGGTGACGACCGCCTCGGCGTCGCCGACGCGGACGCGCGCGCCGGGATCGGTGCCCCGCGCGATCCAGGCGAGCGCGTGGTTGTGTGCTGCGCTCGTGACGGCGCCGACGACCTCGTCGCCGGAGCGAACCTCGATGCCGGGCTGAACGCGCGCGCTCGTTTGGAGGACGCGGAGCGTGCGATTGACGCGACCGAGGTTGTGGACGCGGGCCACCGACTCTTGACCGGGGTAACAGCCCTTCGCGAACGAAACCGCGTGCACGAGGAGCGGTGTCTCGTTGATCAACGTCTCCGCGTCCACGTCCACACCGAAGCGTGGACGGCCGGACGCGATGCGAAACTCCTCCACATCGGTGCCGTCTCCGAATGCGATACCCGCGCCGAGGATGCGATCTTCGATGCCGTTGAGGTGGTGGCACAACAGGTCCCACCCGTTCTCTCCCCACGAAGGACGCACGCACAGCACGTCGCCGAACGTCGTCACGGAACGCGGCGCCGGCGTGATCCCGAGCAGATCGCCGAGATCTCCCACGAAACGGATGCACGGCCACAACGCCTCGACCTCAACCTCGACGCCGGCCAAGACCGCATGGCGCATCGCTGCTTCGAGGCCGCCCACAGCGGCGGCGTCGGCGTCGAGCAGCACGGAATCGTCGAGCACCAACGCGCGTGCGAACGCGGTGATGCGGCCTTTGTCGGTGAGGAACGCGAGCAGCGTGCGGTCGCCCGGCGCGAGCGACGACACGTCTTGCGTCGAGACGTCGTGCAAGAACTTCAGCGCGCCCTCGCCGACGAGGCGAACGACGGCGCGCGGCTCCAAACGATATGCCATCACGACAGGTCCAGCGTAGCGCCGACGCGACCGCGGCGTTAGGGTGATGACAACTCTAGGGAGGGTCCTCATGCCGCACGTTCGCTCCGGAGACGTCGACATCCACTACAGCATCGCGGGCGACGGCGTCCCGGTGCTGCTGATCATGGGGCTCGCAACCGACTCGCAGATGTGGATGCTCCAGGTGCCGGTGCTGTCCGCGCGCTACAAGACGATCACGTTCGACAATCGTGGCGTGGGATTTTCCTCCGCTCCAACGGGGCCTTGCACGATGGAGGAGATGGCCGCAGACGCGCTCGCGGTGCTCGACGCGGCCGGTGCCGGCCAGGCGCACATCATCGGCGTCTCGATGGGAGGAGCGATCGCGCAGCACCTCGCCCTCAAGGCGCCGGAGCGCGTGCGCTCCCTCGTGCTGTGCGCGACGTGGGCGCGCCGCAACCCGTACACCAAGCGGCTCGAAGAGCTCGGCACCACCGTCGCCAACACGCTCGGGCGCGAAGCGTTGATTCGCTCGTCGCTGTTGTGGCTGTTCTCTCCCAAGACGTTCATCGAGAACCCGGCGTTCATCGACATGGTGGAGATGATGGCGATGCAGGTGCAGGCGCCCATCGACGCGTTCCACAGTCAAACAGCAGCGGTGCGCGAGCACGACACGCTCGAACGCCTCGGCGAGATCGCCGCGCCGACGCTCGTAGTCGCCGGTCGTCGCGACATCATGGTTCCACCCGAGCTCTCCGAAGAGATCGCGAATGCGATCCCCGATTCCAAGCTCGTGATGATGGAAGGCGCGC
Organism: Actinomycetota bacterium; assembly: GCA_044868775.1. Classification (GTDB taxonomy): domain Bacteria; phylum Actinomycetota; class AC-67; order AC-67; family AC-67; genus JBIOWR01. The sequence goes on along the minus strand of JBIOWR010000257.1, from coordinate 11,509 downwards.
ACGCGTTCACCGTCGAGAACGTAGACGTCTTCAACACAACGCTTCTTGAATGGCTCGAAGCGCACTGACGCCGTATCCTTTTCGTACCCATCGTCGCTGTAACTTGGGAATACAAGCGCCGAATACGGAGGGTTTCGCTCATGACATCTCGCGCAAAGATGCTGCTCATAGCCGCAATCGTGGCCGCGCTCGCACTGCTTGGAGGCGCAGCCGTGCTCGCCGCGGGCCTGTCGCTGCCGGACCAAGCCGCCGACAAGGCGAGCGAATCCACGACGGAGGTGTCACTCCCCGAAGCGAACGAGAACGCGAAGGTCGTGGACGCGCAGGCGCCGGAAGGAACGCCGTCGCCCAACGCGCACGCCGCGTTCGGCCAGTGCGTCGCCGCGAACGCCAAGACCGCGCCGGACAACGTCGGAAGCGACAGCGACTGGAACCCGACCGACGGCTGCGAGAACACGAATCGCAACGCCGCGGCCAACGGTCGCGAGACCGCGCAAGAGAACGCGAACGAGAACGCCAGCACGGGTCTCGACAACGCGAGCTCCGCGCGTGCGAACGGCGAGAGTCACCGCAGCAGTCGCTGAGAGAACGTCGTTTTCGAACGGGCCGCCGAAGGCGGCCCGTTCGCGCTACTGCCCGAGCAGGCTGCGCGCGATGATGAGCTTCTGGATCTCGGAGGTGCCGCCGCCGATCGACGCGAGCTTCGCGTCGCGGATCGAGCGCTCCACGGCGAAGTCCTTGATGTAGCCGTATCCGCCGAAGATCTGCACGGCTTCGAGCGCGTTTTGCATCGCGGCGTCGGCGACGAAGTACTTTGCGATCGACGCCTCTTGCATGTGCGGCAGGCCCTCTTGCTTGAGCCACGCCGCGTGATACAGCAGCCAGCGCGACGCGTTCGCGTTGACGCGCATGCGCGCGATCTTGTCCTGCATCATCTGGAACTCGGCGATCGGCTTGCCGAACGCTTGCCGCTGCTTCATGTAATCGACGCACGCTTCGAGCTGCGCCTCCATACCGCCGATGCCCGAGGCGATCATCACGCAGCGTTCCCAGTCGAAGCATTCGAACGCGACCTTCCACAACGCGGAGCCCTCCGGCCCGAGCATCGCGTCCGCGGGAACCACGCAATCGTTGAAATGCAGCTCGCTCGTCGGCGACGAGCGGTTGCCCATCTTGTCGAGCTCCTTGCCGACGCTCATGCCCGGCGTGCCGCGCTCGACGATGAAGCACGACATGCGATTGCCGCTCGGCGCTTGCGGATCGGTCACGGCGACGACCGAGATGAGATCGGCGATGGGACCGTTGGTGATGAAGGTCTTCGACCCGTTGATCACCCACGAATCGCCGTCGCGCTTCGCCGTCGTCTTGATGCCGGCCGCATCCGATCCCGCATCGGGTTCGGTGATGGCGAACGCGCCGATCCATTCGCCGCTCGCGAGCTTCGGCAGGTACTCCTCGCGCTGCTCCTCGGTTCCGTGCAACCAGATGGGAACGGCGCCGATGCACACGTGCGCGCCGAGCGACAGCAGCAAGCCCGAGTCGCGCCCGCCTTCCTCCAACGCCTCGAACGCAAGGCACGTCGTGACGATGTCGGCGCCGGAGCCTCCGTACTTCTCCGGGATCGGAAGCCCGCACAAGCCGAACTCGCCGACCGCCTTCCACACGTCCTGATCGAATCTGCCTTCACGATCGCGGTCGTTCGATCCGGGCAGCACGACGCGCTGCGCGAACTCCTTGACCGACTTCTTGAAGGAGAGTTGCTCCTCGCTGAACGAAAAGTTGAGGCTCATCGCCGGTAGCCGGGCGGATTCTTCCCGCCGAGTTTGAGCAGGAGCGCCTTGAGCCCGCGCGGCTCGACCACGCGAACGACGACGACGACCGAGAACAGCCCGACGAGCACGGTCATCAACGCGAGGAGCCCGAGGAACGACCACTCCAGAACTCCGTATTTCACCGCCAGCACGCGTACCTCCCGAGTCGTCGTGACGACGCTAGGCTACCACCGGTAACGCGAGCACCGGGAGGCCGCGATGGCGCGCAAGATCGTGGTGCGATTGACGCACGGACCGGCGGAGGAGGAACGGGTCGGCGGCGCGCTGAACGTCGCGGCGGCAGCGATCGCGTCCGGCATCGACACCGAGCTGTGGTTGACGAACGACGCCGTGTCGATCGCGCTGGGCTCCACGCTCGAAAGCATGTCGCTCGCGCACTCGCCGCCGCTCGCGGAGCTCTGGAAGCACGTGGTCGCGGGAGCGAACGGGATCTACGCGTGCACCCAGTGCATGTTGCGGCGCGATCTTACGGAAGCCGACCTGCGCGACGGCGTGAAGCAAGCGGGCGCGGCCGCCCTCGTCGCGAGCGTTGCAGAAGACGGCGCCGTGGAGATGAGCTTCTAGCGTCGCGGCTCGGGAGGCGCGACCTCGCACGTCACGCCATCCTCGACGAGCGTGATCGTGCGCTCTTCGCGCCGGGGCACCCGGCGCGAGCGGCTTGCGCGCCGCAGCGCGTGACGGCGCGCGGTCGGGTGCGGGCGGCCCGCCCACTCCGGCCCGAGAAGCGCCTTGCGCACGGCGTCCTCGGTGGGAACGCCGCTCGCGCGCCAGTGGATCTGCAATTCCGGATCGGTGACGAACAGCGTGGGCACGCGCGTCACGCCGTAGCGCTTCGCGAGCGCAGGCTGATCCTCGACGTCGATGGTGACGACGTGCACGTCGGGTATCTCCGTGGAGAGCTTCGCGAGCCGCTGCTCGACGATGCGGCACGATCCGCAGTGCTCGCCGCCGAACTCCACGACGACCGCGGAGGGTTTCTGGCCGCGCGCGAGCCCCAGCTCGCCGCGATCGAACGCGCCGCCCGCTTCGGAGAAGCGCCCTTCGCGGCGGCGCCACGCCCACGAAACGCCGAGGACGATCGCCGTCAGGGCGAGAACGACGACGAGGCGCGTGATCACGCAGCGCTCCGCGCACTACGCAGGCGGCGACCGACGTTGTAGACCTCACACCCGACGCAGATGCCGCTCGCGGCGAGCAATCCCTGCAGCGCCGCGACGATCAGCGCGAGCGTCCAGCCGAGACCGGTGGAATCCCACGCGTAGAACGCAAGCGATCCGACGCCGAGGAACACGAAGCCGATCACCTGCGCGAAGCGCGGAGGGGCTTCCTCCTCGGGCTCCACCGGGATGTCGAGCTTGAAGGTCGTCTTGATGAAGCGATACGTGGCGCCGAGCGGACTGTACCGCAAACCGAACAGCGGCCCCACCAGAAGCGCCAACGCCATCACCACGACGGCCGCCTCCCAACGGAACAGAAACGCGATCAGCAACACCACGGCGGAGATCGCGGCACCGAAGCGATGCCCGTTGCGATCGATCATTCGCGTGCTCATGTTCTTCTCTCCCGAGTTTTAGACCCGCAGGCGCACGACCTCGCGACAGAGGTCGTCTCCCCATGCGATCGATTGAACGACTTCGACCACGGCCTCGGCGCCGAGCGCTTCCATGACGCCTTCTTTCAGCGCCTTGTCGAGCGAGCAGGCGAGGTCGGGATGCGCAGTGGCGATCGAACGGAACGGACAGTCGCGATCCTCGAGCTCGATCCAGTCCTCGCCGTGATCCACGATGCGAATCGCGCCGCTCACGTTGGAGAGCGCGCGCTGGAGCGCGTGTAGCTGCTCGTCCCAGGTGAGCGCGCCCTCCTTGGGACGGAACCTGCGCCCGAGTCGCGCTCCGGTCTTGATCGCGAGCGGGCGGGCGATGGAGAAGTTCGGCACCGACTCCTCGATGAGCGTCGCGAGGAGGTCGGCGACGAGCGAGCCGCCCTCTTCGGACCGCGCAGGCCCGGCTTCGTAGAGCTTGCTCGGGCGGCCGCCTGCCGCGTGCCGCTTCCACCCGAAGCCGGCGAGCCCGGCCTGGACGAGCATGTCCAGGTGGCCGCGCGCCACGTTGGGGTGCACGCCCACGGCTTCGGCCACGTCCTTGGCCGACATCGCGCCACGCTGCCGCAGCAAATCGAGGATCGCGGACCGCGTCGGGGCCGCCAGCGCTCGGGCCTTGGCTACGTCGCGTTCGGTTTCAGTGATCGCCATGTTGGTTGGTCCTCGTTCCTCGTCCTCGATCCTCGTTCCTCGTCGTTCCTCGTTCCTCACCCGACATTAATTTCTACGTTGCAAACAGTATAAACCCGAGTAGGGAGGCGGTTCAACCGACGCGATCGTGGCGAAGCGGACGCCCCACGGAGCGGGGTACGGGTCGGCGCTAGGAGACCGAGCGGCAGCTGCCTTGGCGGCAGTCGTGCGGCACGATGACGGTCAGGACGCCTTTCGAGGCGGGGTTCTCGTTGCCGGAGCAATCGTTGTGCGGCGCCGCCTCCGGCGTAGTCCGGGCCACCGCCGTGTAGCTGATCTGGTAGATGCGGCCGTCGCCGGTCCCGGCACGCTCCGCGCGGAGCAGGAGCGGCACCGAAACGCTCCCCGTGCCGGTGCCGGGCTGCTGCGGGTAGGCGAAGTCGTACGTCGTGTTGCCGTCGCCCTTCAAGGAGTCGAGCACGGTCACGTTCGTCACCTGGACCGTGAGCTCGTGGGTGCTCTCGGGGTCGGCCTCGCGATAGGTGATCGTCACCGTGTTGAGCTTGTGGTTGGGAGGCCACAGCAGGGTCGGCGACATCGTGAGCGTGTGGCCGCCGCCGCAGTCGCGCGTGGTCGAGCCGGTGCCCGCCTCGGCGGGCGTGAGCACGAGCAACGCCAGGAACACGATCGCCGCCCTGGTGAGACGTGCCCGCATCCCTACTCCCCCATATCGGAACAACTCGGGTACTTCATCACGCGACGCTGATCTGCGCAACAGTTCCGCTCGTGCGCGCATAGCTCGTGCAGTCGCCCACCGAGGACGACGACGACGTCAACCCGGCCGCCACGAGCAGCGCCCCGGTTCCGCTGAAACCGGCCGGGGAGCGAATCGTCAGCGTCACGGTCACCGACGGCCGCGACAAACCCGGCTGCGAGACGACGAGCCCGTTTACCGCGGAGGTCGCCGGCGCGCACCCGGTCACCGATCCGCACGGATAGAAGTACGCGCGCACGCTCCCGTGAACGGCGGCCGATCCGTCGCGATACCCGGCGATGCGCGGCGCCTCGACGCCGACCACCGTTTGCGACGCGCTCGTGATCACGGCGGTGACGGTGAAGATCGGGCCGCTCGCCGCAAAGGTGTGCAACACGTTGGAGCTGTGCGTCGCGGTCGCATGGGCCACCGCGACGCCGTTGGACGTCACACCGACCGGCAGGTCGCTCGCCGCGGCCGTGTCCGCGCGCAACGCGCCGTTGCGCTCCGCGGAGCCCGATGCGCTCGCTGTCGAGTGGCCGGCGTCGTCGATGCTCGTAGCCTTCTCGGTGCGCGCGTCGCCGAACGACGTGACCGTCGAACGTACGCGCGACGCGGCAAGCGTGCTCGCGTTCGCAGCATAGGGATCGCTCGTGGACGACGACACGCTCGCGCGCGTGTACAACGTGCCGACGCCGGATGGCGTCATGACGACGTGCACGCTCGCTTCGCCGGGCGCGACCGACCCGAGCTGACACGTGACGACGCCGCCAGCGTGCGCGCACGATCCCTGGCTCGGCGTCGCGCTCTCGAAGGCCACTGCGTTCGGCAGCGTCACGGTCAGCACGACGTTGCTAGCGGTCTGCGGCCCTTCGTTGCGCGCGTACGCATCGAGGGAGACGTCGGAACCGAGCACACCGTCGTTCGCGAGCACGAACGGATACAGGTCGGCGCCGCTCGCATACGTGATGGCGTAGCGCGCGACGGCGAAGTCGTAGGAGCCTTGATAGGAGTAGCCGCCCGCGACGATCTTGCCGTCCGGTTGCACGGCGAGCGCGCGGATCTGATCGTCGAAGCCTCCGGGAGCGTGTACCTTGCGGCCCGCGTTGCCGAACGACGTGTCGATGACGCCGTCCATGGAGTAGCGCGTGAGTGCGAACGAGTATCCGGCGGCGCCGGCATAACCGCCCAGCACCAAGCGCCCGCCTTGAATCGCAAGCGAGGTCGCGCCGGCGAGCGCGTATGGAGAGCCGCCGAAGAAGTCCGCGAAATCGGCGGTCGTCGAGCCGTTCGAGCCGAAGCTCGCGTCGAGCGCTCCGTCGAACGTCAGGCGCACCAGCGCCATGCGTGTGCTGTTTCCCACGTCGGATTGACCGGCGAGCACGAGCTTGCCGTCGGGCAACGCCAGCGCGGCGTTGGCGAAATCGTAGCCGTGTGACACGTCCACCACCGTGGTTCCACTGGTGCCGAACGTCGCGTCCGGCACACCGCTGCTCGTGTATCGCGCAGCCGCCATGTCGAAGCGATCCAGACCGTCGTCTACGGTTCCGACGACCACGATGCGACCGTCGCCGAGGAGCGCGAGCGCGGACGACTCCGCCAGCAAGCCGGTGAACGGCGTGATGGTCTTGCCGCCGCTTCCGAAGGACGCGTCGAGCGTGCCGTTGGGGTTGTACCGAACGGCGGCGAACGACGTGCTGGCCGTAGCGGCGACGACGAGCTTGCCGTCGGGCTGCACGCCGATCGCCGACGCGTAGTCCTCTCCGGTGGAGAGATCGGTGGTGACGCGCCCGCCGCTGCCGAACGAGGCGTCGAGCGTGCCGTCCGCGAGGAACCGCGCCACGGCGACGGCGCCGTTGCCTGCGACGGGAACGACGCCGCCCGCGACGACGATCTTGCCGTCGGGTTGCCGCGCCGCCGCCACACCGGTCGCGGCGGCGTTGGGAAACGTCGTGACGGCCTTGCCGCCGCTTCCGAAGGACGCGTCGAGCACGCCGGCGGCCGTGTACCGCGCGACCGCAAAGGCTTTCGTGCCGGCGCTCGTCTCCTGGGTCCCGGCGAGCACGATGGAGCCGCCCGGCTCGAGCACGAGACCGCGTCCGTAGTCGTGCGCGGTGGGTCCGGGGCTCGTCCCCAGATTCGTGGTCACGACGCCGCCGAAGCCGAACGCCGGGTCGAGGTCGCCGGGAGCCGCGTGCGCCACGCCGGGCCCGCTCGCGAGCGTGCACGCCAGCATTGCGACGGCCAGCATCCCTCGTCGAAGCGCGCCCACCTGCCTCCCCCATCCCCCTGCAGGACGAAAAGGAAGTATCGGGCACGCACGGCCGTGGCCGCAATGGGTGGAGGCGCGCACTGCCGTGGGCCGCAATGGGTGGAGGCGCGCGTCAGGCCCGGAACTCGAGTGCCGTCGCGCCGAACTCCGCCTCGAGGCGCGCAAGCCCCGGTCGCACGACGACGCGCCGCGCGCGGATGCCGCCCGGCAGCGCCGGCAGCTTCACGCGGAAGCTCGCGTCACGCTTGGCGCGCGCCGCGAGGAACGCGGAGGGCGGCCGCCCGTCCAGCGTGACGTTCTCCGCCGTGAACACGAGGAACTCGCGGTCGATCTCGAGCTTGCCCGACGCATCGATCGTGTATGTGCGCGCGCCGTACGCCTGCCGCATGCGAATGCGCGTCGTGCCGTCGCCGAACGTCACACGCCCGCGTTCCTTCTGCTGCTCCAGATAGGCGTTCGTAGCGTCTTGTGAGACCTCGGCGAATGCCTCGCCGCCGCCGACGCGCACGTTGCGCACGCCCGAGCGCAGGTCTGCGAGCGAGGCCTTCAAACCTTCGACCTCCACGTGGAAATGATCCACGAGCAAGCCCTGTACCTCGAGCTTGCGCCCGTCGATCGTCACGCCGGGGATCGTGCCCTGCAGCACGCGCAACAGGAACGGGAAGCCGTTGATCTGAACCGAAGGCCGCTCCGAAAGCTCGAACTCCTTCTGGATTTGCTCCGCCGCCTTTCGCTCCGCGGTGTGCGCGACCCACACGTCTCCGCCCGCGGCAAGCAGCATCAAGATCACGAGCGTGATGAGAAGCCGCCGCACGATGCGCACGATCGCAAGCGTAGCGCGGCGAAGCAGCAGCGCTTCGAGGATCGTCACCGAACGAGCGCGCGGTACGCGTAGAAGAACAGCGGCGCCGTCACGATGAAGGAGTCGAAACGATCGAGGATGCCGCCGTGGCCGGGCAGCAACGTCCCGCTGTCCTTCGCCCCGACGTCGCGCTTGATCATCGATTCGGTAAGGTCACCGATCGGCGCGGCGATCGCAACGACTCCCGCAAGAATGAGCGCGCGCGCAACGGTGAACGCCGGCGACATGGTGACGCCCAGCACGGCGCCGGCGATCAGCGTCGCGACGGCGCCCGCGAAAAAGCCCTCCCAGGTCTTGGCCGGGCTCACCGTCGGCGCAAGCGGACGACGCCCGAACCGCGCACCCACGACGTACGACGCGACGTCGTTGGCGACGACGAGCACCGCGAGGCCGAACACGAGCGAGCGTCCCCACGGCATCGCAAGCACCACGACGATGTACGCCGGCAACACTCCCACGTACACGACCGCCAGCGCCGTCGTCGAAATCGCCGTCGTCGTGCCGCCCATCGCGCGACGGAACATCAGCGCGAGCGCACTCAGCGCGACGGCGCCGGCCACCGCCGCGGGAAACATCACTGCGCCTTTCTCTCCGCGCATGTACGCGATGACGATGAGCGCGGCGATACCGAGGAATGCGGCGAGCGGCACCGAACGAACGCCGCGCGAGCGCGCGAGGCGCAGCAGCTCGTCGGCCGCGAGCACGCACAGCACACCGACGAGAATCGCGACCGGCAACCGGCCGGCGAGCAGCAGGCCGACGACGAGTGCTCCGAGCGCAACCCCGACCGCGATGCGACGCGTCACCGCCGCGACGCTCCGAGCGCTTCGATCTCCTTCGTGAGCCGCTCGCCGAACGCGGGCGTGAACCCGTCCTCCGCGTGGCCGAACCCCGGCAGGATCAGCAACGTCTTCGGATCGTGCGCCGCGTCGAACAAACGCTGCGCCTCGGCCGGTGGGAAGAAGTGATCGTCGTCGCCGTGCACGATCACCAACGGGATCGGAGCGATGTCGGCGACGATCGCTTCCGGCGGCTCGGGGTCGCCCCACGACGTTCCGAGCTTCACGCCGAGCTCGTGCGCGATGCGTCGCCCTACCGGCGAAGCGAACAGCCACGTGATGCGGCGCACCGGCTTGGACGTTCCGCCCCAGCGCGCCGGCGTCGAGATCGCAACCACGCCGTCCACGTCGCGAAACATCGCGGCGTGACGGATCACGGCGATGCCGCCGAGCGATGCGCCGACCGTGACCACGCGCATGAACCCGCGCGCTCGCGCCGCGCCGACGACCGCCTCCACGTCGAACGCTTCGCGATCGCCTCCGGTGCATTCGCCGCCCGACTGTCCGTGACCGCGAAGGTCGAACGCGAACACCGCGTAGCGCTTCGCCAGGATCTCGGAGAGGAGCCGGAACTTCGGCTTGGTTCGGTAGGCCATGAAGCCGTGCGCGAAGACCACCGCAACCTCGGCGTCGCGCGGCCCGAGCATCGACCCGGCGAGGCGCACGCCGTCGGCGGTGTCGCACCAGAAGCCGACGTGCGGCTCCGAGAACCGGTGCGAGGCGCGCGTGCGTGCGAGACGCGCACCGAGCGGAGTCCGCACAAAGTCTCCTTGTGAAGGGGGGTCTGCTCTGCTACTTTGCCATGCGGACGGTCGGTGCGTGCAAGCCGCTGTCCTCGAACCTCAGGCAGCGTTGCCCGGGCGCCTGAGGTTTTCGTTTTTTCCGGACCGGGCACGGGAGATCGATGGCGGACATCTTGATCCTGTCGGACCGCGACGACGATCCGGTTCCCGACGGCTCGGCGTTCGAAGCGGCCGGGCATCGCGTCGCGTTCGCAGCCCTGGACGCGCGTTTCGGCGCGGAGCCGTCTCCCGACGTGTGCATCATCGACGCCACCAAGGACCTCGCACGCGGACGCGAGGCGTGCCGCGCGATTCGCGCCCAAGCGCCGCGAATGCCGATCGTCGCCGTGATCGCGCCGGACGCGCTCGACGCGCTCGGCCCCGACTGGCAGGTCGATTCCTTCATCGTGCACGGAGCGTCGAACGAAGAGATGCTCGCGCGCGTTCGCTTGCTGATCGGAAGTCACCTCGCCGATTCGCCGTCCGCGATTCGCATCGGCGAGCTGTCGATCGATCCCGATACGTATCAAGTTCGCGTGCGCGGCCGCCCGCTCGACCTCACCTACAAGGAGTTCGAGCTGTTGCGATATCTCGCGCAGCGTCCCGGCCGCGTGTTCTCACGCTCGCAGCTCTTGCAAGAGGTGTGGGGCTACGACTACTTCGGCGGCACGCGCACCGTGGACGTGCACGTGCGAAGGCTGCGGGCTAAATTGGGCGCCGAATACGAATCGCTCGTCGCAACGGTTCGCAACGTCGGCTACAAGCTCGAGCCACCTGCCCGCGGGAGATCCCAGTGAACGCACGCGACACCGAATACGTCCTTCGCACCGTCGAGGAGCGCGACATTCGCTTCATCCGGCTGTGGTTCACCGACGTGCTCGGGTATCTGAAGTCCTTCGCGATCACACCCGCGGAATTGGAAGTCGCGTTCGAGGAAGGCATGGGCTTCGACGGGTCGGCCATCGAAGGCTTCGCGCGCGTGCAGGAGTCCGACATGGTCGCACGCCCGGATCCTTCGACGTTTCAGATCTTGCCGTGGCGCCCCGACACGCAAGGCGTCGCGCGCATGTTCTGCGACGTGCTGACGCCGGACGGGCATCCGTTCGACGGAGACCCGCGCAGCGTGTTGCGCCGGGCGTTGCACAAGGCGCAGGAGATGGGCTTCACGTTCTACGTCGGGCCCGAGCTGGAGTACTTCTACTTCCCGTCGTCGTCGTCGACGGAGCCGCTCGACCAAGGCGGCTACTTCGACCTCACGCCGCTCGACGTCGCGAGCGACTTGCGCAAGCGCACGGTGTTCTTCCTGGAGTCCATGGGGATCAGCGTGGAGTCCGTCCACCACGAGGTCGCGCCGAGCCAGCACGAGATCGTGCTGCGCGACACCGACGCGCTCACGATGGCGGACAACGTGATGACCGCGCGCCTCGCCGTGAAGGAGGTCGCGCAAGAAGCCGGCGTGTACGCCACGTTCATGCCCAAGCCGATTCAAGGAGCGTGGGGATCGGGCATGCACACGCACATGGCGCTGTACGAAGGCGAGCGCAACGCGTTCTTCGACCCTGAGGACCCCGAGCGCATCTCCAAGGTCGCGCGCGCGTTCATCGCCGGGATCCTGGCGCACGCCGGCGACATCGCCGCGGTGTGCAACCAGTGGGTCAACAGCTACAAGCGCCTCGTGCCGGGATACGAGGCGCCGGTGTACATCTGCTGGGCGCGCCAGAACCGCAGCGCGTTGCTGCGCGTGCCGAGCTCCAGCCGCGGAGACATTCGCGTGGAGTTTCGCTCGCCCGACCCCGCGTGCAACCCGTACCTCGCGTTCGCCGTCATGCTCGGCGCCGGGCTGCAAGGGATCGTCGACAACGAGGAGCTGCCGCCGCTCGCCTCCCACAACATCTACGAGATGAGCGACGCCGAGCGGCACGCCATGGGGATCGAAGC
>JBIOWR010000256.1:0-3457 GCA_044868775.1 Actinomycetota bacterium | reverse complement strand
GTCATCGACCATGCCACTCATTCGCTCGGCCTCCGCCAGTGCATCGGCGACCGCCGCGGCGCGTTCCTTTGCCGGCAACTGCGAGCGCATCGTCACCTCGAGGTTGCCGCGCATCGTCGTGAGCGGCGTGCGCAGCTCGTGCGACACGTCTGCGAGGAAGCGCTTCTGCCCTTCGAGCGTGTGTTCGAGCTGGGTGCGCGCTTCCTCCAATCGATCGAGCATGGCGTTGAACGATTCCGCGAGCTTGCCGACCTCGTCCTCACCGCCGGCGGAGACGCGTCGCGTGAGGTCGTTCGTGCGGCCGATCTCGGCCGCGGCGCCGGCGATCTCCTCCACCGGTTTCAACGCGGTGTTCGCCATGCGCCACCCGGCGCCCGCCACGAGCGCGAGCCCGCCGAGCCCCGCGACGATCAACACGAGCCGCAGGCGCGCGACGGTTGCGTCCACCTCCGAGATCGGTACTGCGATTTGCACTGCGCCGGCCGGACGGCCGAACACGCCACGGATCGGTACGACCAGCATGCGCATCGCCGGCGTCGATTCGCCAGCCTCGATGTCGGCGAAACGCGATTTCTCGTTGCCCGCCGCGACCTCGGTAACGCTGCGCGAGCCGATCTCCAGCGGAAGCGTCACGTTCCCGAGGTTCTCGGAGCGAAGCACGATGTCGCCGCCCGCGTTCACGACTTGGATGAACGTGCCCGGCAACCCGATGCTCAGCTCCCGCAACACGACGACGCCGGAGTTGACGCGCGCGGATCGCCGAATCTCTTCCGCTCGATCGCGCAGCACGTCGTCCACGTGCGCGTACTGCCGCGAGCTGAACATCCACAGCGCCGACGTACCGAACACCGCGAGCACGATCGCGAGCAGCGCCGTGTAGAGCACGGTGAGCCGGATGCGCAGCGGGAGATCGGCGAGGCGCTTCATGTTCATTGCTCCCGCAACGCATACCCGACGCCGCGCACGGTTCGGATTAGCTGCGGCTCGCCGAGCTTCTTGCGCACGTACCCGACGTACACTTCGAGCACGTTGGAGTTGACCTCGGATTCGAGTCCCCACACGTGCTCCAGGATGCGGTCGCGATCGTGCACGCGCCGCGGCTCGCGCAAGAAGAACTCCAACAGCTCGAACTCCTTTGCGGTCATCTCGATGTTCCGGCCGGCGCGGTGCACCTCGCGCGTCGTCGTGTCGAGCTCGAGGTCGGCGAAGCGCAACAGCTCGCCGTCGCCGCGACGCCGCAGCAGCGCGCGCACCCGCGCGAGCAGCTCGTCGAGCGCGAACGGCTTCACGAGGTAGTCGTCGGCTCCGGCGTCGAGGCCGGAGACGCGATCCTCGACCGCGTCGCGCACAGTGAGCATGAGGATCGGCACGGCGTCGCCGCGCTCGCGCAGCCGGCGCGTCACCCCGAAGCCGTCCACGCCGGGCATGAGCACGTCGAGCACGATGAGGTCGGGCGCCTTTTGGGAGACGGCCGCGAGCGCGCGGCCGCCGTCCTCGGCGGTGACCACCTCGAAGCCGGCGCCCTCCAGCGCGCGGCGCAGCATCTCCCGGAGCTTGCGGTCGTCGTCCACGACCAGGATGCGCGATCGCATGCGCTCAGGGTATCGCTGCGGACTGAGAGCGAAATAAGCGGCGGGTGCTTGACGCTCTCGGTGCACATCGTCGATAAAGCGGCCATCGCCGACACAAGGGGGATGCCCGCTGAAGCTCGAAGCCGACCAAACCGGGGGACGTCAGAGCCGTTACCGGCGGCTGTACGCCGACGGGCACCCGGGATGGCGGCCCGGCGCGGCGCTGTTGCGCGACGTCGTCGAGGAGCGGGTGCTTGCGGGTGAGCCCGTGCTCGACCTCGGGTGCGGACGCAAGACCGTGCTCGGACCGGTCGCGCGCACGGCGGTGACCGTCGGCGTCGACCCGGACCTGGAGACGCTCGCGCGCAACGACGTGCTGTCGCACCGGGTGCTCGGCAGCGGCGACCGGCTGCCGTTCAAGGACGCAACGTTCTCGCTCGTGCTCTCCACGTTCGTCGTCGAGCACCTCGACCGGCCGTCGCTGGTCGTGTCCGAGGTGCGCCGCGTGCTGCGCCCCGGCGGAACGTTCGTGTTCCTCACGCCCAACGCGTGGAACTACACGTCGTGGATCATTCGCGCGGTGCCGCAACGCTGGCACCCGAAGCTCGCGAGATCGATGTGGGGCCGCGACCGTGCCGACACGTTTCCCACGCGCTACCGCATGAACACGCCGTCGCGGGTGCGGGCGATCATGCGGGAGGCGGGACTGCGCGAGGAGCGATTGATCCTCAACGGCGACCCGACGTACGTCGTGTTCAACGACGCGTCGTTCAAGCTCGCGTGTCTCGTGGAGCGAGCGCTGGAGTTGCCGCGCCTCGCGTGGGCGCGCGTGCACATTCTCGGCGTGTTCCGGAAGCCGGGTTGAGCTATCCACCCACGGCCGACAACGCCCTCTTCGCCCGTGCCATAGGTTTCCCCACCGCCTGCGCCACCGCGGCGATCTCGCGCGTGAGCGGCTTGAGCTCCTCGGGCTTCAACGCTTGCGGCCCGTCGCACAGCGCCGCCTCCGGCTTGGGGTGGATGTCGATCATCACGCCGTCCGCGCCCACCGCCGCCGCTGCGAGCGCGAGCGGTGCGACCAGCTCGTGCCTCCCGCTCGAATGCGAGGGGTCGATGATGATCGGCAAGTGCGAGAGCTTGTGCACGAGCGGCACCGACGACACGTCGAGCGTGTTGCGCGTCATCGGCTCGTAGGTGCGGATGCCGCGCTCGCACAGCACGATCTCCTCGTTTCCCTGTTGCGCGATGTACTCCGCCGCCATGAGCCACTCTTCGATCGTGCTCGACAGCCCGCGCTTGAGCATCACGGGCTTGTGAATCTTTCCGATCTCCCGTAGGAGCTCGAAGTTCTGCATGTTGCGTGCGCCGACGCGCAGGATGTCCACGTAGCCGGCGACCAGCTCCACGTCGCTCGTTTGCAGCACCTCTGTGACGGTCGGGAGCCCGGTCTCCATTCGCATCTGCCGCAAGATCTCGAGCCCGGTCTTGGCGAGGCCCTGGAACGCGTAGGGGGAGGTGCGGTGCTTGTACGCATCGCCGCGGAGGATGTGCGCGCCGGCGGCTTTCGCGCCGCGGGCGGCGGTCATCGCCTGCTCCTCGGTCTCGATCGCGCACGGCCCGGCGATGACGACGAACGCATCGCGCCCGATCTCGACGTTGCCGACGGTCACGGTGGTCGCCGCCGGTTTCGATTCCGCCGCGACGAGCTTGTAGGGCTTGCCGACGCGGACGACCTCTTCGACCTTCGGCAACCCCGCGAGGGGGAGCGCGACGAACCGCTCGGTGTCGCCGAGCAATCCGATGATCGTGCGGTTCTTGCCTCGGGAGATGAAGGTATCCCCCCCGGCCTTCTCGACCGCGTCGACGACGCGAGCGATGTCCTCCTC
>JBIOWR010000255.1:0-2816 GCA_044868775.1 Actinomycetota bacterium | reverse complement strand
CACGGCAACGACATCGATCCCGACACGACGCCGCAAGAGGCCGGCCTCGGCTGGGCCGTCGGCAAGTCCAAGTCCACATATCTCGGCAAGGAGGCGTACGAAGCCGCGGCGCCGCGCAAGCAGCTGTGCGGCATCCGCATGACCGACAAGGTCATCCCGCGCAGCCACGCCAAGGTGTTGCTCGGCACGCGCGAGATCGGGGAGTGCACCAGCGGCACCTTCTCACCCACGCTCCGCATCGGCATCGCGCTCGCGTACGTCGAGCCGGGAAGCGTGGCGGAGGGCGATCGGGTCGACGTCGAGGTGCGCAACAAGATCGGCACCGGCGTCGTGACGAAGCCGCCGTTCGTGCAGAGCGATCCGCGCTCGGAGTAAGCGCGTTACCGCGGCATCGTCGAGCCGCTCAGCAGCCAGCGCCCGAAGAACACCCCTGCCGACAAGAACAGCGCCACCGCGGTCGCGACGAGCGTGTACAGCATGAGCGTGGACCGGCGCCGTTGCTTGCGCCCGCGCAACACGTCGCGCGCCATCGCGAGGTGCGGGCCGTGCACGAGCAGGTCCACCGACGTGTCCATGGTCTCCATCGCCCCCGCGTCGCGCAGCGCGTTGGGGATGCCGCCGGCGTCGAGGCGGCCCGCGGCGACGAGCGCCTGCTCGGCGGGCAGCCGCGCGAGGAGCACGAGCGTGTGGTCGACGATCGCCGAGGTGCGCCGCTCCGGCGCGGGCGCGTCAGTGAGCCTCCCGTCACACTCCGGGCAGTCGTCGAGCTCGAACTGATACTCGACTCGACAGGTGTGACACCAGGGCATCGGAACCTCCGGCCGCGGAAGCCGCGCTCATCATATGGCGCTGCGATCCCGTGTACGAGCTTGCGCCGCGCACACGTGAGGTTCGGTGCGGCGGCGCCCGTCTCCTGCCGGTTTGCCCTGCTTGGTTCACGGTGTTAGCGTCGCAACGACAACCGAATAGCCGCCGCGGTGGTGCTCCGAAGCCCGGATGCTCGGAGCCGCCGAAGGCTGGGGGAAGCCGGTGTGAGTCCGGCGCTGTCCCGCAACTGTAAGCCGCTCGTTTTTTTGGAACCGCCGACGAGCGGCGAGCCAGGATACCCGCCATCGCGTGCGCTCCGTACGAACCTTCGAGAGAAAGGGTGAGGAGCAATGCGTACGCGTGTCTCCGACCCTTTGCCGAACGGCAAGGGGTCTTTCGTTACCGGCCGCCTCATCGTGGCGGCGCTCGTCTGCTCGACGGCGCTCTTTGTTTCCGCTCCTGCGCACGCGGCGAACGTGTCGGTCACGTTGCGCGTGTCGCCGGTGACGTCGGCGAGCCCGGTGGAGCTGACGTCATGCGCCGTGTCGGTGCCGGAATCTTCCGACGGGATCGCCGTGCTCGACGCGGCGAAGGCGTCGGGTTGCATCGACTCGTACAAGGCCACCTCGTATTCGTTCGGCACATTCGTGACGTGCATCGACGGCCTGTGTGCGATCGCGGAGGGAACCGACTCGCTCGCAGATTCCCTCGTCACGTTCTGGATGATGTCGGTCAACAAGGCGACGACCAGCTACGGCGTCGACGCGTATCACGCGAAGGCGGGAGACGTGCTGGAGTTCTCGTACGCGGTCTCGGTGCTCTGTTTCGTTCCGTGCTGATGCAATGAGGGCACGTGCCGGGCTGGCCGCCGCCGTCGCCGTCGCGTTGACGGCGGCTTGGCCGGTCCACGCGTCGTCTGACGGCGGTGCGGCGGCTCGCGGAGCGGCGTGGATCGCCGCGCGCCAGCAACCGGGCGGGGAGTTCTTCCGCGCGGGCCAGCCTGCGGACGGCGTCGCCGATGCGATCACGGCGCTGGTGGCGGGCGGCGGCCGCCAAGCTGTGGTCGAGCGCGCGATCCCGTATCTGCGCACGCACGCGTGGGAGCGCGCGTCGAAACGCGCCGCGTACGCCGGCCGCGTCGTGATGGCGCTCGTCGCCGCGGGGCAGAATCCGCGCGCGTTCGCCGGGCACGACTTCGTCGCGCGCATCAAGGCGTTCTACGACCCGGTGACCGGCTTCTACGACACCGGCAGCGCGCAGTTTTCCAACTCGCTCGCCGCGCTGGGGCTGCTTGCCGCCGGTGAGTCGTTGCCGCCCGAGGCGATGCGTGCGATCCGGCTCAGCCGGTGCCCGGACGGAGGGTTCAGCTTCGACCCCGGTTGTGCGAACCGCGAAGGATCGGACGTCGACACCACCTCGATGGTGCTGTGCGTGCTCGTCGCGGCGGGCGTGCCGCCGACGGACGGCGTCCGGGCCGACGCGCGAGCGTTCTTGCTCGCCGCGGTGAACGGCGGCGGCGGCTACGGCTTCTACGCCGACGAGCCGACCAATGCGAACTCCACCGGCCTCGCGCTCGCGGCGATCGCCGCGCTGAAGGAGAACCCGACGGCGGCGCCGTGGAAGACGCCCGGCGGCAACCCGCGCGCCGCGCTCCTCGCGCTGCAAACGTCGAGCGGTGGGTTTCGCCGCGACGCCACGTTCGCCGACGCGGACGCGTTCGCCACCGTGCAAGCGGTTCCCGGCGCTGCGGGGCTCGCATTGCCGGTCGCCGCGCGCGCCGCCGTTCTTGGAGAGAAGCGCTCGTCCTCGCCGCCGTTCGTTGCGCCCTCGCGCGGCACCGCCGGACGCACCGCGGGCGCGACCGCGTCGACGCGCGCGACGACCGTGACGCCGGGCACCGCACCGCGCGACGCATCGATCGCGGCCCGCGCGCAGACCGCGCTCGCGAACGCGCGCGCCGTTGGTGCGTCGTCGTCGCGATCGGTTTCGGTCGCGCTTGCATTTGCTTT
>JBIOWR010000254.1:0-3502 GCA_044868775.1 Actinomycetota bacterium | reverse complement strand
CGGCGACGTGGCGGTGAACACGAGCGGCGGCGGGCTCTCGTACTGTCATCCAGGCATGTTCGGCATCCTGCTGCTCGTGGAGGCGGTGCGTCAGCTGCGCGGCGAGTGCGGTGAGCGGCAGGTTGCGAACGCGCGCACCGCCTTGTGCCATGGCACCGGCGGCATCCTAAGCTCGCACGCCACGGTCGTTCTCGGAGTCGATCGATGACCGAGCCGCGACCGGTTGCGCCTCCCGACTCGGTCACCGAGTCGTGGTGGGATGCGACCCGCGGAGGCGTGTTGCTCGTGCAGCGGTGCGGTGCGTGTGGCCACGCGCAGCACTACCCGCGCTCGGTGTGCACCAAGTGCAAGAGCCCCGATGCGTTGAACGACGAAGCATCGAGCGGCAAGGGGCGCGTGTACTCGTTCAGCGTCGTGCATCGCGCGCCGCACCCCGCGTTCGAGCCGCCGTACGTGGTCGCGCTGGTGCGTCTCGACGAGGGACCCATGCTGCTCTCGAACATCACCGGTTGCGCGCCCGGCGACGTGCGCTGCGACATGCCGGTCACCGTCACGTGGGAGGACCTGCCCGACGGGCGCCGTCTCCCGCTGTTCCGTCCCGCAGGAGGTTGAGCGCCGTGGATTTCGAGCTGTCCGAAGAGCAAACGATGTTCCGCAAAGTGATCCGCGACTTCGTGCGCGATCACATCAAGCCGGTTGCGCGCGAGTGGGAGCACGAGGGCCGCTACCCCACCGAGATCGTCGATCGGATGAAGACGATGGGTCTGTTCGGCATCACGATCCCCGACGAGTACAGGGGGCTCGCGCTCGACATGGTCTCGCTCGCGATCGTCTTCGAGGAGATTTCGAAGGCGTGGATGGGCATTGCCGGCATCATCGGCTCGCACTCGCTTGCATGCTGGATGATCAACCGCCACGGCACCGACGAGCAGAAGCAACGGTGGCTGCCGCGACTGGCGACCGGCGAGCTTCGCACCGGCATCGGCCTGACGGAGCCGAACGCCGGCAGCGACTTGCAAGGCATCGTCACGCGCGCGCGCCGCGACGGTTCCAATTACATCGTGCGCGGCACGAAGACGTGGATCACGAACGCGCGGCACGCGGGAGTCCTTCCCGTATTGGTGAAGACCGACCCCGACGCGCAGCCGCGCCACAAGGGTATGAGCCTGCTGGTGATCGACATGAGCACGCCGGGCGTGACCGTGTCGCGCGACATCGGCAAGCTCGGCTACAAGGGAACCGAGTCGTGCGAAGTCGTGCTCGACGACGCGGTCGTGCCGGCGAGCGACTTGCTCGGAGGCGTTGAGGGGCGTGGCTTGCAACAAGCGCTGTCCGCGCTGGAGATCGGACGCATCAACATCGCCGGCCGCAGCGTCGGCATCGCGCAAGCCGCATACGACGCTGCGCTCGAATATTCCAAGCAGCGCGAGGCGTTCGGGAAGCCGATATCGCAGTTCCAAGCAATCCAGCTGAAGCTCGCCGACATGGCGACGGAGATCCAAGCCGCGCGGCTGCTCGTGTGGTGGGCCGCGTCGCGCGCCGACTCCGGCAAGCGATCGGATCGCGAAGCAGGTATGGCAAAGCTGTTCGCATCCGAGATCGCGATCAAGGCCGCCCTCGAATCCATGCGCATTCACGGCGGATACGGATACTCGACGGAGCTGGACATCGAGCGCCTCTATCGCGACGCGCCGCTGATGGCGATTGGGGAAGGAACGAACGACATCCTGCGCACGGTGATCGCGAAGTCGTTGCTGAAGGGCGACGAATGACGGCGCGCAGCTACCTGTACGTTCCGGGCGACCGGCCGGAGAAGCTCGCCAAGGCCGCGGGCCGCGGCGCCGACGCGCTCATCGTCGACCTGGAAGACGCGGTCGCGATGACGGACAAGGACGCGGCTCGCGCAACCGTCGTCGAATGGCTGAACGCGCGTTCTCGTGGTGACGAGGTCGAGGTGTGGGTGCGCGTGAACTCCGGAGCGTTGCTGGCGGACGACGTGCGTGCCGTCGCCGGCGCTCCCGGCGTGGACGGCGTCTATCTCCCGAAGGTTTCCGCGCCCGCGGACCTCGAAGCGCTCGACGCGATGCTCGGAGACTCGGTGTTGCCGGTGGTGGCGCTCGTGGAGACGGCGGCCGGCGTGCTCGACGCCCGCGCGATCGCTCGCGCTCCACGCGTGGCGCGGCTCGCGCTCGGCGAGGCCGACCTCGGGGCGGAGCTGGGGCTCGATCCGTCGCCCGACGAGCGCGAGTGGCTGCCGATGCGCATGCACGTCGTGCTGGCATCGTCGGCGGCGGGGATCGATGCCCCGGTGGCGTCGGTCTCCACGGACTTCTCGGACCTGGAAGCACTGCGCACGACCACGGACGCGTTCCGCCGGATGGGGTTCGGCGCGCGCTCGGCGATCCATCCCGCGCAGGTCGGCGTGATCAACGAGGTCTTCACTCCCGCAGACGCCGAGGTCGCTGCAGCGCGGCAACTCGTGAAGGAATTCGAAGCCGCAGGAGGCCGCGCGTTCACCGGCCCCGACGGGAAGATGGTGGACGAGGCCGTGATTCGCTCGGCGCGCAACATCCTCGCCCGCGCTCGTCCCTAACGCGCGCCTCGCGGCTCCAAGCTTTTCGACAATTCGTCGCGAAACCTCTTGACGGTGTCCCGACGCTCGAAATACGCTTGTTACGTACATCGGACCGCTGTTCCGCACAGCGGAACACGGGCAAACCGACCAAAATGGCGAGCGAGAGGGGTTGGCCTCCGGTGCGGCGAAAGAAAAGCAAGGGCTCGACCAGGAGGGAACCGATGAAGAAGCTCGCCATGTTCGTCGCCGTATTCTCCGTGGCGCTCGCCGGCGCGGGTCTGGCGCTCGCGCACAACCCGAGCACGGGTGGGGACTGCGACACGTGGAGCCGGACGGCGCACTATCCGAACCCAACCGGATCGTCCTCGCCAAGCCACCACCGCATCGTCCATCCGGGCGCGGCGAACTACGACAACCTCAACGACTTCAAGGTCAACGATTTCAGCGGGCCCGACCAGGCGTTGCCGAACGGAACGATCATCCACCAGTCGTCGGGGCATTACGTCGTTCAGACGGGATCCGGCTCCGGCAACGTCGGAAACGGAACCTACGTCGAGGTCGTCGGCGGCGGGGTGTACGAAGGCGAGCCGTACCTGCAGAACATGGGCGAAGGTGGGTACGTACAGGGTCGGCTCGACGGCAACGGGACGCCGGCCACGGGACACGAGGCCGACTTCCACGCAAACACGTTCGGTCCGGTGTCGGAGGGCAGCAACGCTCTCACGCACGACTCTCACGCCGAGGCGTGCGTGTCGGTGGACGGTCAGAAGCAGTCGGTTGCGCACACGGTTCCGTGCCCGGTTCCGGCCGGCACACCCGACGCGATCAAGTGTTACTAGGAAGACAAGGGAGAAGCCGATGCAAGCGCCTCGAGAGCTCGGGCCTCTCGGGGCGCTCGCGTCTCGACGAGATGTCGTGACACGAGCT
>JBIOWR010000253.1:0-3011 GCA_044868775.1 Actinomycetota bacterium | reverse complement strand
CGGGTGGACATCGGCCTTCGTCGCCTGCTTCGCGGGGCTCGTGCTGTGGGAGGGAGTGTCGATTCTCTGGTCCGTTCAACCCGACGTTTCGTGGGATGGCGTCAATCGCGGCCTTGTGTATCTCGCGTTCCTTTGCGTCGGGATGTTTCTTGGCGCGGTCGTCCCGCGTGCGCCTCGCGCTATTGCGATCGGTCTCGCGGCGCTGGTGGGCGTGGCGCTCGCGTACGCACTGCTCGCGAAGATGATCCCTGCGCTCTACGACGACTACGGGCGACTCGCGCGGCTGCGTTCTCCAGTGGCGTACTGGAACGCGCTTGCGCTCGTGGCGGATTTCGGATTTGCGCTCGGCCTCTGGCTCGCGCGCTGGCGACGCATCGAGGCTGCGCTGCTCGTGTTCTTGTCGACGCTGTGCGTCTTACTGACGTATTCGCGCGGGGGCCTGCTCGTCTTCGCGCTCGTCGCGCTCTCGTGGCTCGCCTACGACCGTGCGCGCAGCGCGCTACCCGTCCTGGTCGGCGGTGCGGGCGGTGTGGTTGTCGCAACCGTCTCGCTCGCGCTACCCGGGATCACCGACGACGGCGCGTCGCACGCGACGCGCGTGCACGACGGCGCGATCTTCGCTGCGTTTGTCGTTGGCACCGCCGCCGTAGTCGCGCTCGTCGCCGGACGCGTCCAGCTTCCTGCGCGCGCAGTGCGGGGCCTTCTTGCGCTCGCCGGCGCGGGTGCGCTCGCTGCCGGGGTCGTCGTTGCGTTGCAGAGTGACAACTCGCGCTCGGGTCCCCATTGCGTGCAGGGCGCATCACGATTCGCGTGCTCGAGCTCGGACGAACGGCTGGATTGGTGGAAACAGTCGCTCGACGTCTGGCGGGAAAGGCCGTTCATTGGGTCGGGCGCGGAGACGTTCGGTCGTGCGCATGCGTTGCGTCGGAGCGCCTTCGTGCGTGCGACGACAGAGCCACACAACCTTGCGCTTCAGACGCTTTCGGAAACAGGAATCGTCGGCTTCGCGCTCTTCGTGGGAGCCGCCGTTGCGGCAGCTGTGGCAGTCGTGCGACGAGTGCGCCGAGAGGAGGACGCCGCGATCGCGTTGGCGATCGTCGCGGGCGCGTGGCTTGCGCATTCGTTGATCGACATCGACTGGGAGTTCGTCGCCGTGACCGGCACGATGTTTCTGGTGCTCGGCTCGCTGCTCGCCCGCCCGGGTCCGCCCGCGGGTCGGCCCGACACGATTTGGGCGGCGGGCGCCGCGGCACTCGTGCTTACGGCTGTCCTGTCTGTCGCCGCGCCGTTCGTGGCACAGCGCAAGCTCGACGATGCCGCTGCTGCGCCCAGCAACGCGGCCGCAGCCGCGTTCGTGTCGCAGGCGCACGCGTGGAATCCGGTCTCGTCCGAGATCCTCTACACATGGGCGGCTTACGAGGAAGCACGTGGGCAGAGGCTCCGCGCGTTGCAGCTCTACCACGAAGCCGTCGACACGCAGCCTGATGACCCGGAGGCGCACGCGCAGCTCGGACTCGCGGAGCTGCGCTTCGGCGATACGTGCGGCGCCTATCGCGACTTGAACGACACGTACACCCTCGATCCGTTCAACCCGATCGCAGTTCGCGGCGGGCCGCTCGACCGTACCCGCGCGGCGGTGAACCGCGGAGCGTGCGGATGATCACCCGCCGGGCCCTGCTCTTCGTGATGGCCGTCAGCTTGCTTTCCGGCTGCGGCGACGGCGCGAACCGCGTCACGACGGCGGCGAAGACACACGGCCTCTTCGCCTATGACCCGAGCCGACCGCTCGGTGCCCGCGTCGGCCGGGTCCTGAATCCCGGCTCGCCGATCCGCGTGCGCGATTTCTCCTACGCAGCACCACGCGGTGGCCGAGTCTCCGCCTTCCTCGTCCTTCCACGCGGGAACGGCCCGTTTCCCGCCGTCGTCTACATGCACGGCGCAGGCCGCGACCGGACCGAACTGCTGCCGTTCGCGGTTGCGCTCGCGGACAAGGGCTTCGTGGCGCTGACGCTCTCGTCACCGAGCGTCAAACCGAAAGGAGGAATCGCCGGCGTCCGGCAGTTCCACGACTTCTACGTGAACGACGTCGTCAATGTGCGACGTGCAATCGACGTGCTCCGCTCGCTTCCGCAGGTCGGCGAACGGCCGATCGGCTACGTCGGCTTCAGCTACGGAGCGATCCTCGGCGGGATCCTCTCCGGCGTCGAGCATCGCATCCGCGCCTACGACTTGATGTCGGCCGGCGCGAATGTCGGCGCGCCGCAAGGAATTCCGGCGCAGTACCGCGACGAGGTCACGCGGCTGATCGAGTCGATCGACCCTGCGCGCTACGTGGACGACGCTGCACCGTCGCGCCTCTTCTTCCAGGACGGCCTCCACGACGAGGTCGCCTCGCGGCAGTCGCTGACCACGCTGTATCAGGTGGCAAGCGAGCCGAAGCGCATCCGCTGGTACGACGCCGGGCACACGCTGAACGCGAAGGCCGCAGCCGATCAGCTGGCCTGGCTCCAAGCCGAGCTTCGCTAGAGTGATGCGACGCGCGATGAGGCTCGCGCTCAACCGCCCTGAACGGGGCTGATGGCCTCTACGGAACGTCCGACTCGACGCGAAGTAGGAGGCAAACGTGAGCCCGATTCAACTCGCCGCAATTCTCGCAACAGTCGTATTGGCCGCTTCGATGCTCTCGGTCGAGCTCGGCGTCACCGTGGCACTCCTCGAGTTGACGCTGGGTGTGGTCGCGGGGAACGTTTTCGAGCTCCACACGACGGACTGGCTCGATTTCATCGCGAGCTTCGCGTCGATTGTCTTGACGTTCCTTGCCGGGATGGAAGTCGACCCCTCCTACATGCGACGCCGGCTCACCGCATCCGTCGGGATCGGCGTCGTCTCGTTCATCGGGCCGTTCGTCGTTGCATCGGCTGTCGCATACCTTCTGCTCGACTGGACGACGCGCGCTTCGCTGATCACGGGTACGGCTTTGTCGACGACTTCGCTCGCGGTCGTCTATGCCG
>JBIOWR010000252.1:0-5174 GCA_044868775.1 Actinomycetota bacterium | reverse complement strand
GTCGTCTCTCCGGAGCTGATCGCGCGGGTGCTCGACGCGCTGGCTTTCAACGATGCGGTCGTGCCGTGTCTCGCGGTCGCCGATACCTTGAAGCGAAGCTCGACCGGTGAGGCGATCGAAGAGACGGTCGCGCGCGAGGGATTGTGGCGCGCGCAGACGCCGCAAGGGTTTCGCCGGAGCGTGCTGCTCGACGCGCACGAGCGTGCGCTCGCGGAAGGGTTGGAAGGAACCGACGACTCCGCGCTCGTCGAGCGCATCGGCGTGAAGCCGGTGATCGTCGCGGGGGAAGAGCGCAACGTGAAGGTCACCACGCCGGGAGACCTCATGCTCGCGGAAGCGTTGCTTTCGATATGAGCGCACGAACCGGGATCGGGTTCGACGTGCACGCGTTCGAATCGGGACGGCCGTTGATGATCGGGTGCGTGGAGATCCCGCACGACCGCGGGCTCGGCGGTCACTCCGACGGAGACGTGCTCGCGCACGCGATCTGCGACGCGTTGCTCGGCGCGGCGGGGCTCGGCGATATCGGCGAACGCTTCCCGGCGGAGCCGCGGTGGGCGAACGCGCCCGGGGCGGAGCTGCTTGCCGATGTCGCTCGCGCTACGGCGGGCATTTCGTGGATCGACGCGACGGTGCTGTGCGAGGCGCCGCGCCTCGCACAGCACCGTGACGCGATGCGCAAGGCGATCGCGGGGGCACTCGGCGTGGACCCGTCGATCGTCTCCGTGAAAGCGACGACTACCGACGGCCTCGGCTTCACCGGCCGCGGCGAAGGGATCGCGGCGATGGCGGTGGCCACCATCGCGCCGGCGGAATAACGTCCCTCGCTCACCGAGCGCGCTGGTAGAGTTGCCCGTCAACATGACGCTGTCGGTGTACAACACGTTCTCCCGGCGCAAGGAGCCGTTCGAGCCGCTGACGCCGGGACGCGCCGGCGTGTACGTGTGCGGCCCGACCGTGTACGACCTCCCGCATCTCGGCCACGCGCGCGCGGCGGTTGCGTTCGACGTGATACGGCGCTCGCTGGCCTGGCTCGGCTACGACGTGACCTACGTCATGAACATCACAGACGTCGACGACAAGATCATCGCGCGCGCCACCGAGGAAGGCCGCAGCCCGTTCGCCGTCGCCGACGAGTACACGCGCGCATATCAGGACTCGATGTCGCGGCTCGGCATCCTGCCGCCCGACATCGCGCCGCGCGCAACCGGTCACATCGTCGAGATGCTCCAGCTCGTGGAACGCCTCGTCGAAGCCGGCGCCGCGTATGCGGTCGAGGGCGGCGACGTGTACTTCAGCGTGCGCTCGTTCGACAAGTACGGGCGGCTGTCGAACCGTTCCATCGACGAGATGCGCGCGGGCGAGCGCGTGGAGCCGGACCCGCGCAAGCGCGATCCGCTCGACTTTGCGTTGTGGAAGGCCGCGAAGCTCGGCGAGCCGTCGTGGCCGTCGCCGTGGGGCTCCGGCAGGCCGGGCTGGCACTTGGAGTGCTCCGCGATGAGCATGAAGTATCTCGGGCAGAGCTTCGACATCCACGGTGGCGGGCAGGACTTGATCTTTCCGCACCACGAGAACGAGCGCGCGCAATCCGAGGCGGCGACCGACGCGACGTTCGTGCGCTACTGGCTGCACAACGGATTCGTGACGATCAACGAGGAGAAGATGTCGAAATCGCTGAAGAACTTCGTCTCTCTCGACGACGTTCTGGCGGAGTACCCGGCGCCCGCGGTGCGCGCGCTCCTCGCGGGCGCGCACTACCGCAGCCCGATCGACTTCTCTCCCGAAGGTCTCGACGAGTCGGTCGCGGTGTGGCAGCGCCTCGCGACGTTCGCACGCAACGCGCAGGAAGCGCTCGACGCGATCGAGTTCGACGTTGCGCAAGCGAAGCCCGACGAGTCGCGCGTGGCGCCGTTCCGCGAAGCAATCGAAGACGATTTCAACACGCCGGCTGCGATGGCGGTGCTGTTCGATCTCGTGTCGAGCGGCAACCCGTTGGTTGCCGAGGTCGAATCCGGCGGCGGCGACGCGTCCGCGCTCGCGGAAGCGCTCGTGACCTTCACGTCGCTCGCCGCGGTGCTGGGCTTGGACCCGATCTCGCAATGGCCCGATACCGGTGGCGAGGCGCGCGATCTCGTGGCGCCGCTCGTCGGCATCTTGCTCGAGATGCGCGAGAAGGCGCGCGCCGATCGCGACTTCGCGACCGCCGATCTCATCCGCGCGCGCCTGGCCGAGGCCGGCATCGTGGTCGAGGACCGACCCGGCGGAGCGCGCTGGCGCGTGCAACGCCTCCCTTGAGCGACCGCATCGCCGGGCGGAACCCCGTTCGCGAGGCGCTCCGCGCCGGAGGACGCATCCGGCGCGTGCTCGTGGCCGAGAGCGCGCACGGGCTCGGCGACATCGTCGAAGCGGCGCGCGCCGCGGGCGTTCGCGTGGACACCGTGCCGCGCGCGGCGCTGGACGCGATGGCGGAGGGCGTTCCCCATCAAGGCGTCGTCGCCGAGGCGGAGAGCTACGCGTATCGCAGCTGGCGCGACGGGCTGGCATTTGCGGAACAGCGCGGCGAGGCTCCGCTCGTGCTGGCCGTCGACGGCGTGACCGACCCGCGCAACCTCGGTTCGCTCCTGCGAACGGCGGAGGCCGCGGGATGCCACGCCGTGATCATCCCGAAGCGTCGCGCGGCGCAGGTGAACCCGACCGTCGAGAAGGCCGCGGCCGGCGCCACCGCGCACCTCGTAATCGACAGCGTCCCGAACCTCGGCCGTGCGCTGCAGGACGCGCGCGAGGTGGGGTTGTGGATCGTGGCGCTCGACCCGGCCGGGACGGAATCGCTGTTCGGGCTTGCGCTGCTCACCGAGCCGGTCGTGCTCGTGGTCGGCGCCGAGGGTCCGGGTGTCTCCAAGCTGGTCAAGCAGCGCGCCGATTCGCGGGTTCATATCCCGATGTCCGGCAAAACGGCATCGCTAAATGTCGGTGTTGCAGGTGCGCTCGCACTTTTTGAAGCGCGTCGTGTGCGAAGTTTGTGAGTTTCGTCAGTACCGCTAGTTCTGGTTTGTCCATTTCGGCTGATTTACGCCCGACGAGCTAGTTAGTTTTTGCTAAATCGTTCCCTTGACCCGTAGTACGTATGACCTATATTCTCGCGCCGGGCGCTCGGGCACCACGTACCACAAGAGGGAAAAGCAGTTTTCATATCCGGGTCTCTCCTAGCGGCGGGGGAGCATTTGGTGCAGCTAGACGCTGAAGTGGCAAGGATGATCCCGCAGGATCTCCTCGACGCCACAGACGACGAACTCGTTCTACGTGCACGCGGCGGCGAAGAAGCCGCTCTCGAGCATCTGCTCACGCGGTACAAGAACTTCGCGCGCGTCAAGGCGCGTTCGTACTTCTTGGTCGGTGCGGACAAGGAAGACATCGTCCAGGAAGGCATGATCGGTCTCTACAAGGCGATCCGTGACTTCAGGGACGACAAGCAGTCGTCGTTCCGTGCGTTCGCGGAGCTGTGCATCACGCGTCAGATCATCACTGCGATCAAGACGGCGACGCGTCAGAAGCACATCCCGCTCAACTCGTACGTGTCGCTGAACCGTCCGTTGTCACAGGACGACGGCGGCGAGCCGGATCGCGTGCTCGTCGACGTGCTGGCGACGCACACGAGCGCGGACCCGGTGGAGTTCGTGATCTCCAGCGAAGAGGTTCGCCAGATGCAGACCTCGTTCGGCGAGATCCTCTCGGAGCTCGAAGCGCACGTGCTCTCGCTCTACATCGAAGGCAAGAGCTACCAGGAGATCGCGGCCTCGCTCAAGCGTCACGTGAAGTCGATCGACAACGCGCTGCAGCGCATCAAGCGCAAGGTCGAGGCGCACATGGAGCGCCGCCGGCTGGAAGCGGTCTAGGCAAAGCGATCACGTTCGACCTGCACCCGCGTGCTGTAAAGGCGCGGGTGCTCTTTTTCGGCTCCCACCTGCGCCGATGCCACCGCCTGGTTTGTCCACGAATGGGGGCGGAGACACTTCCATAGATGGGTGCTTCCGTTCGCGTGCGCGAGGACCAGGAGGCGCTCCAAGCCTACCTGGACTCGATCGGCCGCGTGCCGCTCCTCACGAAAGAGGAGGAGATCGAGCTCGCCCTGGCCATCGAGAAATGCCACGAAGCTGAGGATCTCCTGAACAAGAACGGCAAGCTGTCCGCGGACAGGCGGCACGAGCTGCATGCGACCATCCGGCGGGGAGAGCGCGCGCGCCAGCGTTTCATCTCCGCGAACTTGCGCTTGGTGGTGAACATCGCGAAGCGCTATCAGGGGCAGGGGTTGCCGCTCCTCGACCTCATCCAGGAAGGAAACATGGGATTGATGCGCGGTGTGGAGAAGTTCGACTGGCGCAAGGGGTTCAAGTTTTCGACGTACGCCACGTGGTGGATTCGCCAGAGCATCCAGCGCGGGATCGGCAATACCGCACGCTCCATTCGATTGCCCGTGCACGTGGAGGGCGACTTCCGTCGCGTGCATCGCGCGCGCACACAGCTGTCGCAAAAGCTCGGCCGCGACCCTTCCGAAGCCGAGATCGGCCGCGCCGTGAAGCTGTCGAAGGATCGCGTCGGAGAGCTGCTCGGGTTGCGCGACGTGGCGCAACCGGTGTCGTTGCAAGTGATGGTCGGCGAGGACGAGACCGAGCTCGGCGACTTGCTCGAAGGCGTCGCCGGCGAATCCCCGTACGACGCGGTGGAGGAAGCGCTCACGCGTGACGACATCGAGGCCGCGATCGAGCGATCCCTCGACGAGCGCGAAGCGTACGTGGTCTCGTTGCGATTCGGTTTGGCCGACGGCAACCCGCGCTCGCTCCAAGAGATCGGAGCGATACTCGGACTCTCGCGCGAACGCGTGCGCCAGATCGAATCACGCGCGCTGCAAAAGCTGCGCGAGGGAGGCCGCCTCACCGCCTGAGATCGTCGCGTTCGTTTCGCGGCGCGAGGTTCCCATCGCCACGCGAGCAGTGTTTCATTTTGACAACACGCGCGTGTTGTTGATTTGAAACGAAGTCCTCGAGGGAGATGGCACCCGCCCGCTGCCCCTGTTCGGCAAACTATCGCAAGCCCGAACTCCGCCGGTAGCGGGTACCCTGTGTGAGCGCGTGCCGGGTTAGCTCAGTTGGCAGAGCAACGGTTTTGTAAACCGTAGG
>JBIOWR010000251.1:0-2132 GCA_044868775.1 Actinomycetota bacterium | reverse complement strand
GTCGTCGTCGAGGACGGGCGCATCGCGTATGCGGGTGCGCGGGCGCAGGCGCCGGCCAGGGTTCCGGGGGCCGATGTGCTCGACGGTGGTGGGAAGCACCTCCTTCCCGGCCTTATCGATTGCCACGTGCACATCACGCTGGGTGCGGGGCCGGACTTCATGATCGAATCCACCTGCAGCGAGGAAGAGGGCGTCGAGCGCGGCATCGCGAATGCGCGGGCGCATTTGAAAGCAGGCGTTACCACGGTGCGCGACCTGGGCGGCATGGCGAGCGCTTCGTTTCGCGTGGCACAACTCATTGGCAGAGGCGACGTTCCCGGGCCGCGGTTGTTGACGTCGGGGAGAGTGCTCACGGTCCGCGGAGGGCACGCGCACATGATCGGCATCGAAGCCGACACGAACGACGAGATCGTTGCTGCGATCGACCTCCTGCGAAGAGCGGGCGCGCATCTGGTGAAGATCGTCGCTACCGGAGGTGTCCTGACCAAAGGCGTCGATGCGCAATCGGCGAAGTATTCGGAGGAGTCGATCAGAGCGGCGGCCGATGCGGCGCACGCGCGCGGCATGCGGATCGCGGCGCATGCGATCGGCGCCGAGGGCATCGACGCGGCGTTGCGCGCGGGCGTGGATTCCATCGAGCACGGCTGCTACCTCACCGAGGCGGCGGTCGAGATGCTCACCCGAGGAGACCAATGGCTGGTGGCGACGCTCAGCGCGCCGGCGAACGTGATGCGCGGGGCCGACGCGGTACCGGATTACGCGCGCGCGAAGGCCGTGGAGGTGGCCGAGTCGCATCGGGCTTCGTTCGCCAAGGCTGCCAGGGCCGGCGCGCGCATCGCGGCGGGAACGGATGCGGGCACGCCGTTCAACCCGCACGGCGGGCTCGCGGGAGAGCTGGAGCTATACGCGCAGGAGGGGCTCGAGCCGAGCAAGGTCCTGGTTGCGGCGACGGGCGAGGCGGCGCGGTTGCTGGCGCTCGAGGACGTGGGTCTTCTCCAACAGGGGTTCGCGGGCGACGCGGTGTTGCTCGACGGAGACCCCCTCCAAGACGTCGACGCATATAGAAAGGTCGCCGCGGTCGTGCAGGGCGGCCGGCTCATCCACAGCACGGCGTAACGAGCGTTTGGATTGCTCCGAAGCTACCGGCCGGTATACCTTGTGCGCGTTCGTGAATTGAAAAAACAACTCCATGGGGAGGCACGGCCGTGAGCGTCATCCAGATTCCCTCCGAGCTCGTCGAGCTGCGCGAATCGATCCGCAACTTCATCGACCGCGAGATCAAGCCGCGCGAGGCGAACTACGCGCAAGAGCTGCAAGAGACCGGCGCGATCGCGAACGTCGAGGAAGAGCGGAAGTGGGTGCGTAGGCGCTCCAGCGAGCTCGGCTTCTACGCGCTGCACATGCCGGAGGACGTGGGCGGGGGCGGCCTCTCCAACCTCGGCCAAGTCCTCGTGCACGAGGAAGTGTCCACGTCGGGGTCGCTCATCGCGCGTCGCGGCGGCGTGCTCGCGAGCGTCGAGGGACCGACGCCGATCCTGCTCGCGGCGAACGACGACCAAAAGAAGAAGTACCTCGACCCGTTGATGCGCGCCGAGCGCGAGATGTGCTTCGCGCTGACGGAGCCGGAAGCCGGCTCGGACGCCACCGCCATCCGCACGCGCGCCGAGCAAAAGAACGGCACCTTCATCATCAACGGCCGCAAGCACTTCATCACGCACGGGGCCGAGGCCGACTTCGCGCTCGTGTTCGCGGTCACCGACTCCGAGAAGCGCGCGCGCGGCGGCATCACCGCGTTCTTCGTCGACAAGGGCACGCCCGGGTTCGAGGTCGCGCGCATCCAGCACACCGCCAGCACCGTGGACCGTCCCGCGGAGCTGCTGTTCGACAACGTCGAGGTTCCCGCGGAGAACGTGCTCGGAGAGGTGGGCTACGGCTTCTACGCCGCGATGGGATGGATCAACGGAGGACGACTCACGATCGCGGCGAGCGCGCTGGGCATCGCGCAGCTCCTCATCGACAAGATGATCGACTACGCGAAGACGCGCATCGCGTTCGGCCGTCCGATCGGCGCCAACCAGTACGTGCAGGGACAGATCGTCGACTCGTGGTGCGAGCTGGAGTCGGCGCGATCG
>JBIOWR010000250.1:0-6607 GCA_044868775.1 Actinomycetota bacterium | reverse complement strand
GTGCGTGTTCTCGTTGTTACACCGAGTGCGGGCGAGAGGACTTGAACCTCCACGTCCTTACGGACACATGGCCCTCAACCATGCCTGTCTGCCAATTCCAGCACGCCCGCGCGTGCGGACGGAGAGGATATCAGCCTGGGGGCGCGGCGGCCGGGTGTTGGCGGCGCGCGAGAAGCGTCGTGAGCGGCGGAGTTAGGCGAGGGACCAGTCGGCGGCGTTCCAGAGGAAGCCGTCGGCGGAGCCGTTGGCGCGGATATTGCGCACAGCGCGGGCGGCGATGGTCGTGACGCGGGAGCGGTAGAGGGGGATCAGGGGCAGGAGTTGAGCGAGCCGGCGCGAAGCGCCGGCGAGCGACGCCGGGTCGAGTGGGATGTGACCGATCGCGGCATCGAGCAGCCCGTCCAGGGTGCGGTCGGCGAGCTTGCACACGTTGTGGGGTGAGCCGGTCGCGTAGCGCTCCAAGAGATTGCCGCCGGGAGCGTCGCGCACGACGACCATCGCAGCTTGGAATCGCGAGCCGCGTATCCAGTCGCGCCAAAGGCGGTCGTCGTCGAGCGTCACGGCGTTCAAGTCGAAGCCGGTGCGGCGCGCTTGTGCGTGCATGGCGCGCAGCACGCGGTCGGTGAGCTCGCCCGGCGGCGCGGCGACGGTGAACGTCAGCTCGCGGCCGCCCTTGGTTCGCGTGCCGGAGCCGCGCCAGCCTGCGGCGCCGAGCAGGCGGGAGGCTTCGCGCACGTCCGAGCGGAACGTGGCGGCTTCGGTGCCGTCGGGGATCTCGGTTCCGGCGGCGAAGCCGTCGAGCAGCTTGCCCTCCGCGCGCACGAGCCCTTCGACGAGCGCGGGGCGATCGATCGAGTACGCGAGCGCGTGACGCACGCGCGCGTCGGTGAGCACGGGCGTGCGCACGTTGAGCATCAGCGCGGTCCACGTGCTGCCGAAGTCCGACGTGACCGACGCGCCTGGCACGAGCCCCCCGCGGCGCGCGAGGTCCACCGCCGCATAGGGGCCGAGCACGTGCACGCGGCCGGCACGCAGCAATCGCAACGCGGTGTCGACGTCCGGCACGAATTGCACGCGGATGCGATCGAGGTACGGCTCGTCTCCCCACGCGTTCGGGTTGCGCTGGAAGATCATCTCGAGCCCGCGCGTCCACGTCTTCAGCACGAACGGGCCACCTGACGCCGGCCACCCACCGTTCAAAGCGGTATTGAACGGAGCGTTGCGCAACAGGTGCTCCGGCAGCAATCCCGCGCCGGCTGAAAACAGGTCCTGCCAGCCCGCGTACGGCGTCGGGAAGACGAGCGTCGCCGAGCGTGCGCTCGCGATGCGCACGTCGGAGATCTTCTCGTACGCGAGACGCGGCACGATCGGAAGCCGGCGGTTGCGCAACGTAGACCACGTGAAGCGGAGGTCGGCGGTGGTGATCGGCGTGCCGTCGCTCCACTTCGCGTCTTCGCGCAAGTGGATGCCGGCGAGGAATTGGCCGCCGGTTTGCGCGGTCACGGGTTCGTCGGTCAACAGCGAACGCTCGCGCTTGCCGTCGGGGCCGATGCGCCACAGCGACGGCATCAGCAAGCGCACGAGGTCGCGCGTCGCGGGCGAGTCGCCGCCCGGCAGGTAGGGATTCAGCGTCGAGGGTTCGCTCGGGTAGGCGACGACGATCTCTCCCCCGCGCGTGCCTGGGGCGCGTGCCGGCGAGGCGCTGTTCGTGGGCTTCGGCGAGGGCCGACCACCGCCGGGACACGCAACCAGCGCGAATGCGAGCGCGCATGCGCACGCAATCGAGAGGAGACGCTTACTGCGGGGCAAGCCAGACGGCCGAGGCATCGAAGATTCCGGCACCGTCGAGTCGGAACGCGCGCACGTTCGGCCGCACGCCGATGTGATTCCGGAAGAACACGAGCGGAATCAGCGGCAGCGCGGAGATCGCCTGCGCTTCGGCCTCGCGGTATCGGGCCGCCCGTGCCGCGGCGTCTCGTGAAGCGCGCGCGGCGTCGATGATCTGATCGAACTTCGCGCTCTTGAACGCCGTTTGGTTGTTCGGCGATCCGGTGCGCAGCTGTTGCGCGAGGAACGCGTCGGGGCTCGGCACGTCCGACAGCCATCCGAGCTCCGCGATGTCGTGCTTCCCGCTCTGCAACAGCGTGAGGTATTGCGCGGAGGAATGCGCGCGCAACGCGATGCGCAAGCCCATGTCCTGGAGCGTGCGCGCAACCGCTTGCGCGACCTCGCGGCTCGGCGACGCATCGAGGTGGTCGATAGTGAACTCCGGCGCCTTGCCCGCGAACGCGGCTTGCAGCAGAGTACGTGCGCGCGCGGTGTCGCGCCGGCACACGTCGCACTGGTTCGCGGCGGCGAATTGCGGGATGCCGTTCGGCACCAGCCCGGTGGCAACGTCCTTCGTCCCCCCGTACACGTCGCGCGCGAGCGCTTCGCGGTCGATCGCGAGCGACAGCGCGCGGCGCACGTTGACGTTCGCGTACTTGGGCAGGCGCAAGTTCAAGCCGTAATACGTCGCGGCCCAGAACGGCGTGAAGCCGTTCTCGTTGCCGGTGAGTCGCTTCGCGTCGGCGAGGCGCGACGCGGGAACCTCTCCGACATCGAGCCGTCCGCCGCGCAACTCGGTCCACGTCTTCTCGCTGTCGGTCTCCACCGTCACGCGCACCTCGTCGACGTACGCCTTGGTTCCGGCGTAGCCGTCGTAGCGCGCGAGCGTCACGCCCGTCGGCGTGCGCGGCTCGGCGACGCGGAACGGACCGTTGCCGACCGGCTGCGCGCCGAACGTCTCGGGGCGCGGGTTGAACGCGGCGGCGCGAATCGGCGCGAGCGCGGGATGCGCGAGGAACACCGGCAGCTCCGCGAACGGACGGTCGAGCAGGATGCTGAGCTTGGTGGGGCTGGTGACGACGACGCCGCTCAGTCCCTTGGCCGTGCCGGCGACCTTTGCGGCGTGGAATCCCTTCACCGCTTCGAGCTGGAACGCGACGTCGGATCGCGTGGCCTTCAGCGAGATGCGATCGAACGCGAACTTGAAATCGGCGGCGGTGACGGGTGAGCCGTCGTGGAACGTGCCGGTCGCGATCACGAACTCCCACCGCAAGCCGTTGGGCGCGACGGTCCACGACGCCGCGGCGCCGGGTTGCGGGTTGCCCTGGTCGTCGACGGTCGTGAGCGAGCGGAAGATCTGCGAGAGCACGAACGTGGCGCCGCGGCCGGTCGCCTTCGCGGGATCGAGCGAGGAGAGATCGCGCACGGCGACGCGCAGCGTGCCGCCGAGAACCGGCGTGGTGGAGTCGACGCGTGGCTTGCTCGACGGACAGCCCGTAGCAAGCAGGGCGAGGATCGCGCAGACGGCGCGACGGCGCCGCGTCATGCGATTACGGGCGGATCCTGAAGTGGAGGGCGACCGTGCTGACGGTGAAGACGATCGCGGTGACGACGGTGAGGCGGTCGAGGTTCTTCTCCATGATCGTCGAGCCGCCCAAGCTCTGCATGCCGCCGCCGAACATCTCTGAGAGGCCGCCGCCGCGTCCCGCGTGGAGCAGGATGAACAGGATCAGCAGGACTGCCGAAGTGATCTGAAAGCCCAGGATAATGCCGGTCAACTCGTCTTCCTCCGGTGTGGACGGCCGCGGCGCAGTGTACCAGGCTGCTCCGGCGCGGTCATGGGAACGGCCGGCGTCGCCGGTCCTGCGTTACGACGCCGTTGCCGGCGGCGGCGCGCCGGCCTCGAGCCAGATCGCGGTGAGGTCCCCGCGGGGGAACATCGGCGTGGCCACGAACCCTCCGACGCGGCTACCCACCTGGGAGACCTCGTTCAGGTCGAGCAGCGGCACCCAAGCGGCGTCGGACGACACGCGATCGGCGGCCGTGCTCCAGGCGGCCCCGGCTTCGCCGGCGGGCGCGACCACCGCGGCGTCGAGCAAGCGGTCGAGCAGGGTGTCGCGCAGCATCGCGTAGTTCTGGTTGGAGGCGCGCGTGATCGAGCGGCTGTGCAGCAGCGGCGTGAGGTGCGCGCGGCCTCCCATGCCGGGCCAGTCTGCGCACCACGTCGCGATGCCCATGGGCGTCTTGCGCCCGGGCACCTCGTACGCGTCGACGTACACCGACGCGATCGGCATCGTGGTGATGCGGATCGGGAACGAGCCGGCGGCGCGCAACGCCGCGACGACGGCGCGCGCCTGCACGACGTCGACCGGACGGTTGCCGACGACGAGCGTGGAGGAGAACCCGCGCGCAAGGCGCAGCGAGCGAAACACCGGCGCGGCGGCGGACGGTTGCGGAGACGGCGCGGTGATCTCGCCGGGTGCGCCGCGGAGCGTGCGGACGAGCGGTGACGCGGTAGCGATGCCCGCGCCGGCTCCGCCGGCCGCGTCGAGGATCGGCGCGCGATCGATCGCGGCAGCCACGGCGCGACGCACGCGCACGTCGTCGAACGGCGTGACGGTCGTGTTCATCCAGAGATAGCGCAAGCACCCGGCCGGCGTGGTGTGCAACCGCGGATCGCGCGGGGGCGAAGGCGAAGCGGTCGCGCCGGGAGACGGCGACGGTGACGGTGATGCCGTCGCCGTCAACGGCGGCATCGGCGGCGGCGTGTCGAGCGAGATGTCCGCCGCTTGCCGGTCGATCGAGCGCGCGATGTCGGCCGGCGTGCCGCCGATGCGCACGACGATTTCGTCCACGTACGCGCCGCGCACCGGATCGGTCTCCTGTCGCCATGCCGGGTTGCGCACGAGCCGGATCGATCGCTCCGGCCGGTAGCCGTCGGTCGGCGACAACCGATACGGGCCCGATGCGGAGATCGCCGCCGGCGCGAGCACGCGTTGCAGCTCGAGGTCCGCGGGGATCGCCGCGGCGGCCGGGTGCGCGAGGATCCACAAGAGGTCGTTGACCGGACGCGACAACGCGATGACGACCGTGTGCTCGTCGGGCGCGATCACCGACGTGATCACGCGGAAGTACGGCGCGTACGGAGAGTCGAGGCTCAGCAGGCGCATGATCCCCGCGCGCACGTCGTTCGCGGTCACCGGGCGTGATGCGGGCGGGCCGAACGCAACGCCCTCGCGAATGCGGAAGGTGTACGTGCGCGCGTCCGCCGAGACGAGGTGTTGCGGCTCGGCGAGGTCGGGTACGGGGTCGACTCCCTTTGGGAACTCCTCCGCGGGGAACGCCATCAACCCACGGTGCATCGCGCGCATGAGCGCGAGTGCGGACGGCTGCCCCGCGCGATGTGGGTCGAGGAAATCGACGTCCTCGCCGAGCGCGACGCTGAGGATGCCGCCGCGAACCGGCTTGGGTTTCGGGGACGCGCGATTCCCGCGGTTGCCGCCGTCGCCGGGGCACGCGACGAGCGCGAACGTGAGAGCGAGCGCGCCGGCGGCGCGCGCGGCGTGCGTCAACCGATCTTGGCGCCTCGAACGAGCGCGAGCCGCAAGTACACCACGAATCCGGTTGTCAGCAGCGCGATCATCACCAGGGAGCGGACCGTCGCGCCGGGCGGATCCTTCACGGTCCTCGGGTCGATGGAGACGCCGAAGTCCGTCTGGTCGTCGGTGATGCAGACGCCGCCTCCGCAATCGTCTTGCGCGAGGACCTTCTGTACGTGAACGTCGCTCTTCGCCGCGAGCGCCGCCGGCACCAGCATGCCGACGAGACCGATCGCGAGCACGAGAACTGCTGCAAGTTTGCGCATCACAGGACCTTCGCCTCCTCCGCGAAGTGACAAGCGACGAAGTGGCCGTTGCCGTGGTCCACGAGCGGCGGCTCTACGTCGCGGCAGATTTGCTCCGCCTTCCAGCAGCGCGTGTGGAAGCGGCACGCCGGCGGCGGGTTGAGCGGGCTGGGCAGGTCGCCTTCGAGGATGATCCGCTTGCGCTCGCGCTCCTTACGCGGGTCGGGGATCGGCACCGCGGAGATGAGCGCTTGCGTGTACGGGTGCATCGGGCGCTCGTACAGCGAGTTGCGATCCGCCTCCTCGACGACCTTGCCGAGATACATGACGGCGACGCGATCGGAGATGTGGCGCACGACTGAGAGGTCGTGCGCGATGAACATGTACGTGAGACCGAACTCCTCTTGCAGGTCTTCGAGGAGGTTCAGGATCTGCGCCTGCACCGACACGTCGAGCGCCGACACCGGCTCGTCGCAAATGATGAGCTTCGGCTTGAGCGCGAGCGCGCGCGCGACGCCGATGCGCTGGCGCTGCCCGCCGGAGAACTCGTGCGGGTAGCGGTTGCCGTGCTCCGGGTTGAGGCCGACGCGTGCGAGAAGGTCTTCCACGTATTGCGCGCCGCCGCTCTCGTCGTACAAGCCGTGGATCACGAGCGGCTCCGACACGATGCTGCGCACAGTCATGCGCGGGTTCAGCGACGCGAACGGGTCCTGGAAGATGATCTGCATTTCGCGGCGCAGCAAGCGCAGCTGCTCTTTGTTGAACGTGATGATGTCTTGCCCGTCGAAGAACACCGCCCCCGACGTCGGCTCGATCAGGCGGAGCACTGCGCGCGCCGTCGTGGACTTGCCGCAGCCGGACTCGCCGACCAGGCCGAGCGTCTCGCCCGGCGCCACGTTGAACGACACGCCGCACACGGCGTGGACCTGACCGGTC
>JBIOWR010000249.1:0-4795 GCA_044868775.1 Actinomycetota bacterium | reverse complement strand
TGTTACGCGATCCCGCGGCGCAACATGGCGCTGGGACAATGGCTGGAGTGGCACTTCGGCGGCGCCGACGCGCCGCGACGGCTCGTGCGCAAGGCCGTTGCGCGCTACGCCGATTCGAAGGTGCACGAGGTCGTCGAGGTGACGACCGGCAGCTACGGCGCGTTGCGCAACCCGCTCGTCCATCTCACGCACCGAAACGTGGGCGCGCTGGTGGACAAGATCAATCGCTACGCGGAGCTGGAAGCCGCCGACGCGGTTGCGAAGGGCGCGCGCCAGCCGGGCCGCAAGGCCATCCTCGCCTCGTTCCCCCGCGCGTTCTGGCGCTATTGGCGCTCCGGGTTGCGCAAGGAGGGCGACGTGGGCGCGATCGAAGCGTTCCTGCTCGCGTTCAACCGCACCCTGGTCGCCATCAAGATCTGGGAGCGCCACCGCAACCTGCCCGCGCGCTACGCCGAAGCGGAGGCTTCGCTCGAAGCTGAGGCTTCGCTCGAAGCTGAGGCTTCGCTCGAAATGGGGCGCGAGGAGGCAGAATGATGCGCGTGCAGACGCGCCCGGTGTGCCCCTGCGGCTCGGATCGCTACCGCGAGATCCTCAAAGCCGACCGCTACTGCCTCTACGGGCAGGCCGTCGAGAAGCTCGACTACACCTTGCAGCGGTGCGAACGCTGCGGTCTCGTGCGCACGTGGCCGATGCCCGAGCATGCCGAGCACGAGCCGTTCCGCGACGACTCGTTCCTCGCGGCGTACGAGCGCCGGCCCGAGCTGTACGAGCGCTACCTCGGTCGCACCGTCGCCGAGATCGCGAAGCTGCGGCTGCCGCCGGGCACGCTGCTCGACGTCGGCGCCAACATCGGAACGCTCGTCGAAGCGGCGGTCAAGGCTGGCTACGACGCAGTCGGATTGGAGCTCAACCTCGCCGGCGTGGAGTATGCGCAGGCGCGCGGCCTCGACGTGCGGTGCGCCACGATCGAGGACGCGGGCTTCGACAAGGAATCGTTCGACGTCGTGTCGATGAGCGCCGTCGCGGAACACGTGCCGGACTTGCACGAGACGTTCTCCGAGTGCCGCGACCTGTTGAAGCCGGGCGGCTTGCTGTACGTCTCCAACTCGCCGAACTACGCGAGCTTCGGCGCGTGGCACGAGAAGGAGCTGTGGTACGGGCTCCAGCCGACCGGTCACGTCTGGCAGTACACGCCGCGCACGCTCACCGATCACGTGCGCCGAGCCGGCTTCGACGTTATGAGCGTCACGAAGTACAACCTCCATCGCGATTTCGGCCGCAACAAGAAGGAGCGCGTGCGCAAGGCCGCGTTCGCGCTCGCGGAGAGGCTCGGGTTCGGCGATGCGATCAGCGTGGGAGCGGTGAAGCGATGAAGCGCTCCTTCGCGCGAGCGCTGAGCCGGTTGCACCAGCGCGTCCACGCGTACGAGGAGCGCGAGCGAGCGCCGCAGCTCGGCGCGATCGGCCGCGGCTCGGTCGTCGCGACGCCGAACTTCTTCGTGCACCCGGAGCGGCTGTTCGTCGGCACGCAGTCGACCATCCACCCGTACTGCCGCCTGGAGTGCATCACCG
This sequence comes from Actinomycetota bacterium, assembly GCA_044868775.1. GTDB lineage: Bacteria > Actinomycetota > AC-67 > AC-67 > AC-67 > JBIOWR01. Next base: position 3,224 of record JBIOWR010000249.1, on the reverse strand, counting down.
AGAACCCGCATCTCGAAGGACCGCCGCTCGAAGGCAACGCGCGCATCGAGATCGGCGACCGTGTCGTCATCAACTCCTTCTCGCATCTCGGCGCGATGCGGCGCATCGTGCTCGGCAACGACGTCGGCATCGCGAGCGGCGTGTGCATCGAGGATCACCACTACGTGTACGAGGACGCGACCGACGAGCGACCGCTCAAGAAGCAAGGGTTTCGCGTCGCCGAGGTGATCATCGAGGACGGCTGCATGATCGGGGAGCACGCGGTGATCCTGCCCGGCGTGCGCATCGGCCGGAACTCGTGGATCGGCGCCAACGCGGTCGTGACCGAGGACGTGCCGCCGTACTCGATCGCCGCCGGCATCCCGGCCAAGGTCATCCGCCGCCTCGACCCCGAGACCGGCCGGTGGCAGCGCGTCGGCGCGTGAACATCGCAGCGGTCATCCTCAATTACGGCCGCGCCGCCGACACGCTCGCGTGCGTGGACGCGCTTCGCGCCGACGCACCGGACGTGCGTGTGATCGTCGTCGACAACGCGTCTCCGCAAACAGACGTCGCGGCGTTGCAAGCGGGCTTGCCGGACGGCGTGACGTTGCTGCGTGCGGAGAAGAACCTCGGCTACGCGGGCGGGAACAACCTCGGCATCCGCCACGCGATGCGCGACGCTCCCGACGCGATCCTGATTCTCAACAACGACGTGCTCGTGCAGACCGGATGCGTCGGCGCGCTGGCCAACGCGCTCGCGCGTCACGACGATTGGGCCGTCGCGGGGCCGCTGTCGCTGGTCGCCGGCGAGCCGTCACGTGTCGATTTCTTCTCCGCGGACGTGGACTTGCCGCACGTCGCGATTCGCGCGCACGGCCGGGACGGCGACGTCGCGTCGGTGCGAAACGGCGAGCAGGAGACCGGGTACGTCACCGGGAGCGCCATGCTGATTCGCACGGCTGCGCTCGAACGCGCGGGTGCCTTCGACGAACGCTTCTTCCTCGTCTGGGAGGACGTGGACCTCTGCGTGCGCTTCGCGCGTCACGGCTTGCGCTGCGGCGTCACCACCGACGCGCGCGTGCTGCACGCGCGCAGCGCGAGCTTCGGCGGCGACGGCACGCCGCTGCACCGGTACTACTTCGTCCGCAATTCGTTCCTGATCGTGCGCAAGCATTTGTCCGGTATCGCGAAGCTGAAGGCGCAAGTGCTTGCGTATCGCCGGTACGCGGGATGGAGCAGGGGCTCCACGACGATGCACGCTGCCATCAAAGCCGGCTTGCGCGACGGTGTGCGCGGACGATGGGGCGTCGCGCCCGCATCGATACACTCACCGCTCGCTCCGTAGCGTTCTGGTTCGTCCGCAAACGCGAAGCCCCGCGCGTTTGCCCGCCGGTGCCGCTTCGTTCTTCAGCAACTCCCCAGCGACGTCGCAAACACTCTGCAAAGACATGTCGCGACATATCTGCGCCAAGCGGAAGACGGACTTTTACCGTTTGCGTCTCGCTACCGCTTCGCCCCGCTAAATCCAGGCTGTGAGCAGGGAAAACAAGCAGGAACGCAGGCCCGCGAAGCGAATCGTTCGCATGTCGCCGGAGATGGCTCACGGCGATGCAGCATCTCCCCGATAGGAGTTGGTCCCGATGCAACGGCAACGCTGCGGACGTGCTTGGCGCTTGGCGCTGGCGCTCGTCGCTACTTCGATCTCGCTCGGCACCGTGGTCACGGCGCCGGCGGACACGAGCGGTGGTTTCGAAGATCACTTCGAAGCGCCGAACGGAACACTTCTCATTCACTCACCTCAGGCGGCGATGTGGACGGTCGATCCGTCGAACCTCGCGAGCCAGTGGGTGATCGAGTCGCGGCCGACGACCGCGAACGTCGCGCAGCTCGGTACGGTGAGCGTGCTCGTGAATCGGAGCAAGGCAATCACGCCCAACGAGCCGATCGCTTTCGTGAAGAAGGAGATGGGCAACTTCGTGATGGAGGCGCGCGCAGCGTTCGACCGCACGGTTCCCGTCAACTCGGGAGTCGGCATCGTGTGGCGCGCGCCGGTCAACCCCAACACCGGAGAGATAGACCGAAAGAACCTCTACCTGCTCACCTCGGTGAACGCAGCGCCGAACCCGCGCACGTTCCCGACCGGTCACGCGTTCATGGTCTTCAAGCGCGTCGCCGGCACGTACTACATGGCCGCACCGCCGGTGAACACGTGGACCGAGTTCTCCAACAGCAAGTTCCACTCGTACAAGGTGACGATGGTGGACGACCGCATGCAGGCGTGGATCGACGGCGTGAAGATCTTCGACCTCGTCGACTCGCCGGGCGACGACAACCCGACCGGCGGTCCGTACAAGATGCCGGGACCGGCGTTCGCGGCCGGAGCGGTCGGCGTGCGCTCGTCCGGCACGCAGGCGCTGTTCGACGACCTCGTCGTGGCGAGCTCGCCCGCGTACGAGGGTCGCGCCGCGGTGCTCAACATGTACGGTCAGGCCGGGTTGCACGCGGCCGGCCTGAACACGCAGCCGACCGGTCAGGTTCCGGCGGGAATCGAGCAGCAACTCGCCGGCGGTGACACCGGATTCAAGTACCACGACCACGACTTCAACACCTCGTCGAACGGTCCGCTCGCGTCGCCGGTCGGAAACATTGCGATCGGCGCGCTGTACACCAAGGGCGAGATCGACCCGGAGACGGGATTGGAGACGACGACGAGCGCCGCGGAGGTCGCGGGCTTCGGCGGAACGTTCAGCGATCCGCTCGGACGCACGACGGTGACGATCAGTGGTGATCTCATCCGTGCGAACGCGACGGCGAGCTGCCAGGGAACGACGTCGCTCGTCGACGTGATCAACCTGACGTGGGAGGTCGTGTACAAAGACTCCAGCGGCAACGTCTGGATGTCGGAGGGAAACACGACCAAGCTGACCGCGCCGCCGAACACGAACTTGCTGGATCCGCGGAACCACACGGGCGTGTTGCCGTCGGTTCCGAACGGACCGGACCCGAACACGAGCTTCGATCAGATACCTGTACGCATCACGCTGCACTCGCGGATGTCATCGACGCAGCCGCAGCGGATGGAGGTGGCGGGTATCAGGATCAGCTTCCTGCAGACGACGAACGTGGCGCCGGATCGGGCGAACGTGCCCGGCAACATCGTGGCGGATGTGGCGCTCGCGAATGTGGTGGCGGGGAAGCTGTGTAACTAGATCCACGGTGGGAGGCCCCGGCCACCGCAGCGG
>JBIOWR010000248.1:0-10150 GCA_044868775.1 Actinomycetota bacterium | reverse complement strand
GGAATCCTCGACCTCGTCGCGGTGAACACCTCACGCACGACCGGCGACCTCGAGCGGGTCGCAAGGGCCATCGAAACAGCCGACGCCGTGGTCGACGACGGTGCGCTCTCGGTGTCGGAGAATGCGGTCGGCCCGCACTACCGGCGCTTGTGGAAGGTGTTCGAGGACAACCTCGGACCGTTCTCGTGCATCGTTCGGCGCGACGGCCTCACGTTTCGCTTCCGCCCGGAGCGGTGCCCGACCTAGAGCGCGCGCACCGCTTCGATAGCGAACAACGCGGTCTCGGTCGGCGACCGGCCCACGCGCACTCCCATGGATTCGAACGCTTCGGCCTTTGCGCGGGCGGTACCCTTCGATCCGCTGACGATCGCGCCGGCGTGGCCCATGCGCTTGCCTTCGGGAGCGGTGTACCCGGCGACGTAGGCAACCACCGGCTTGTCCACGTTGGTCTTGATGAACGACGCCGCAAGCTCTTCGTCGTTGCCGCCGATCTCACCGATGAGCACGATCGCTCCCGTCTCGGGGTCCTCGGCGAATCGCGCGAGTGTGTCGATGAACGACGTGCCCACGATGGGGTCGCCGCCGATGCCGATGCACGTCGACTGGCCGACGCCGCGCGACCACATCTCGTACATGACCTGATACGTCAGCGTGCCCGAGCGCGACACGAGCCCGACCGGACCGGGACCGGTGATCTCCCCGGGAATGATGCCCATGTTCGCCTTGCCGGGAGAGATCAGGCCCGGACAGTTCGGCCCGATCAGCGTCACGCCGCGCGATTGCACGTACGGGTACACGCGCGCCATGTCGATCGCCGGGATGCCTTCGGTGATGCACACGATCAGCGACACGCCTGAGTCGGCCGCCTCGAAGATCGCGTCGGCGGCGAAGCGCGCCGGCACGAAGATGAGCGACGCGTTCGCACCCGCCTCGTGCACCGCGTCCTCCACCGTGTCGAAGACCGGCACGCTGTCGTCCCATTTCTGCCCGCCCTTGCCCGGCGTCACGCCGGCCACGACCTTGGTGCCGTACGCGATGTTGCGGCGCGTGTGAAACGTTCCTTCGGAGCCGGTGAGCCCTTGAACGACGACGCGCGTCTCTTCGTTGATGAGGATCGCCACTACCGCCTCCGCTTCTTCGCAAGGTCCACCGCGGTCTTCGCCGCGTCCAGCATCGTGGGCGAGCCCACGACGTTCGGATGCTTCGCCTCGTCGAGGATACGGCGACCCTCCTCGGCGTTGGTTCCGTCGAGCCGCACGATGATCGGCGCGCGCACGTCGCCGAGCTGGTTCAGCGCCTGGAGGATTCCCTGCGCGACGAGATCGCAGCGCGTGATGCCTCCGAAGATGTTCACGAGCAACGACTTCACCTTGCGGTCCGACAGGATGACGCCGATGCCCGCGGCCATGGTGTCGGCGTTCGCGCCTCCGCCGATGTCCAGGAAGTTCGCCGGCTGCCCGCCTGCTTGCGCGACGACGTCGAGCGTGGACATCGTGAGGCCGGCGCCGTTGCCGATGATGCCGACGGTGCCGTCGAGCTTCACGTAATTCAGGCCGCGCTCCTTCGCCGCGCGCTCTTGCTTGTCGAGCGTGGCGAGGTCGCGGAGCTTGTCGAGGTCGGGCTGGCGGAACTCGGCGTTGTCGTCGATGGAGACCTTGGCGTCGAGCGCGATCACGTTGCCGTCGCCGGTGAGCACCATCGGGTTGATCTCCACGAGCGACGCGTCGCCCTCGACGAACGCGTGGTACATCTTCCGCAACAGCTCGGCCGCGCCCTTGTGCGCCTCCTGGGGGATGCCGCCTTCGAACAGCAACCGGCGCACGTGATACGGCTGCAGCCCGACGAGCGGCGACACGTTCACGCGCGCGATCGCGCCGGGCTCGGTCGCAGCGACCTCTTCGATGTCGATGCCGCCCTTCGCGCTCACCATCCCGAGGATCGCGCGGCTCTTCTGCGAGCGGTCGAGCAAGAACGACGCATAGAACTCCGACTTGATGTCGCCGGCGCGCTCGACGAGCACCTTGCGCACCTTGTGGCCCTTGATGTCCATGCCGATGATCTCGGACGCGACGCGCTCGGTCTCGTTTGGATCCGAAGCGAGCTTGATGCCACCGGCCTTGCCGCGGCCGCCGACCTGCACCTGCGCCTTGACGACGACGCGGCCGCCGAGCTTCGATGCGATCGCCGCGGCTTGCTTGGGCGACGAAGCGACCTTGCCGTCGGGCACCGGGATGCCGAACCGGCGAAACAAATCCTTCGCTTGATACTCGTAGAGATCCACTAGGCGGCGCTCCCCGTCGTTCGGTTGGTGATCCATTCGATGATCGCCGTCGTCGGCGTGCCCGGCGTGAATACCTCGGCGATGCCTGCGTCCTTCAGCAGCGGGATGTCTTCCTTCGGAATGATGCCGCCGCCGAACACCAGCACGTCGGTCGCGCCCCGCTCGCGCAGGAGCGCGACGACCCGCGGGAACAGCGTCATGTGCGCGCCGGAATGAATGGAGAGGCCGACGGCGTCGGCGTCCTCTTGGATGACGGTCTCGACGATCTGCTCCGGCGTCTGGTGCAGCCCGGTGTAGATGACCTCCATCCCCGCGTCGCGCAATGCGCGCGCAACCACCTTTGCGCCGCGATCGTGGCCGTCGAGGCCGGGCTTCGCGATGACGACGCGGATCTTCGGGCCGCGCAGGGCCATACGTCTGTCCTCCGATGCGATGGTTGCGAACGGTGCGGTCGGTACGGCTGATGCGGTCCCGTTCCCGCATGGCGACCGCGCCGGGCGTGATGATACGGTGCGCTCCGAAGCACCCGCAAAAAGCATGCAAACCGACCCTCGCACGAACCTGCGCGCGACCGACTGGCTCGCGCTCGTCCTGGATTCCGATTGGGCGATCGCGTCCGACGGGCTCCGGTCGGCGAACCCGCTCTCGTTTCCCGGCTACGCGCCGGGTGAGGAGGAGTCGGTGATCGCCGCGTCGGGGACGGCGAACGGGTTCCCGCTCGAGGCCGTCGCGTTCGACTTCTCGACGTTCGGCGGATCGCTCGGCGTCGTCGCCGGCGAGCGCATCGCGCGCGCGTTCGAGCGCGCGGTGGCGCGCCGCGCGGGCGTGCTGGTGCTGCTGGCGAGCGGCGGCGCGCGCATGCAAGAAGGCATGGTTGCGCTCGCGCAGATGGCGAAGACCGTGGTTGCGCGGCAAGCGCTGGCGAAAGCGGGATTGCCGTTCGTCTCGTACCTCCGCCATCCCACCACCGGCGGCGCGTACGCATCGTTCGGAGGGCTCGCCGATCTCGTCTGGGCGCAACCCGGAGCGACGGTCGGCTTCGCCGGGCCGCGCGTCGCCGAGGAGATGAGCGGCCGGCCGCTGCCGGAAGGATCGCACACCGCCGAGTTCGCGCTCGAGCGCGGGCTCGTCGACGAGATCGTCGCGCCCGACGAGCTGAAGGCTCGCGTGGTGGCGGTGCTCGACGTGTTGATCGGAACCGACGCGCCCGCTCCGCATGGCGCCGCTCGCAAGCAGACGCCGGCACGCGCGGTCGACGCTTGGGAGCAGGTGGTGCTCGCGCGCAGCTCTGACCGTCCCACCGCGCGCGCGTTCGCGGAGCGTGTGTGTACCGGGCTCGTGGAGATACGCGGCGATCGCGCAGGCACGAGCCGCACCGGAACGATGACGGCGATCGGACGCATCGCCGGCCGACGCACCGGCGTGATCGCGCACGAGGGCGTGCCGCTTCCGCCGGGGGCGTTTCGCACGACGCAACGCCTCGTGCGGCTCGCCGGCCGCTTCGGCTTGCCGCTCGTCACGTTCGTCGACACGCCCGGCGCCGACCCGACGAGCGCGTCCGAAGCCGGCGGCATCGTGCGCGCGATCACCGGCACGTTTCGCGACGTGATCGAGCATCCGCGCGCCGTCGTGTCCGTCGTCACCGGCGAAGGCGGATCGGGCGGAGCGCTCGCGTTCGCGTGTGCCGACCGGCTGCTGATCCTGGAGCACGCGATCTTCAGCGTGATCGCTCCGGAGGGCGCGGCGGCGATCCTGCGCCGCGACGACGTCGAAGCAGTTGCGCGCGACCTGCGCCTGAGCGCGAGCGATCTGGTGTCGCTCGGCATCGCCGACGCGGTGCTTCCCGAAGCCGGCACAGGGTTCGACCAGACTGCGGCGCGCGTGCGCGATGCGGTTGCGCGGGCGCTCGACGAGCTGCCGCCGGACCCCCGCCCCGAGCGCGCGGCGCGATGGCGTGACGCGGGCAACCGGTTCCTGGCGTGACGGCGTGACGGCGCAACCTCCGCGCGAGCGCAAGAAGAAGCGCGTCCGCCCGCCCCGCAAGATCGTGCCTCGCGGCCGCATGGGGATCGGCTGGATCATCGGCCCGATCGTGCTGGCCGCGTTCATCCTGATCGCAGGGGTTGTGCTGCTCGTGGCGCGGGGAAACTAGAAGAAAGTGATACCGGCGCATCCTGATTCCGGAGCGCCGAGGGAGTACGCTTGCCAGCGGGCGCTTTTCCGCAGGTGGGCGGCACCTTTGACTCCGGGATCGAATCCGGGAGAATTACACGCGTGTCATCCGCCGGGCAGGAAAGCAGTCCGAGCATGGCGAACACGTGCCGGAGTGATTCGGTCACGGACAGAGGGAGTTCGATGATCGGCAGGGAACGCATCTCGGCCATCTCGTCGGACGCACGGGGGATCTCTCGCGCGATCGGCCGCACGCTGCGCCGTCCATCCACGTATCCCGGCGCCGTCAAGGAGCTGTTGTTCACCGGCGTGAACATCGCGCTGTATCCGGCCGGGCTCATCGGCGAAGCCGTCGGCATCGATCCGGGCAACGGATCGTTGCGCGGGCGCTTCTCCACGCAGCTCGCGCTTCGCTATCTCGACCCTGAGGCGGCGTCCACGCCGATCATCCTCGTGCACGGCTACTTCCACAATCGTTCGGCGTTCTTGATGATGCGGCGCTCGCTCCGGCGCATGGGCTATCACAACGTGGACACACTCAACTACAACGTGATCGGTCACACGTGCGACGACCTCGCGCAGCAGCTCGGGCGTCACGTCGACGAAGTGCTCGAGTGCACCGGCGCGACGAAGGTGCACCTCGTCGGACACTCGCTCGGCGGGTTGATCTCGCGCTTGTACATCCAGCAGTACGGCGGCGACGAGCTCGTGCACACGTGCGTCACGCTCGGCACGCCGCACAACGGAACCTACACCGCGTACGTCGGGCGGGGTCCTGCCGCGCGCGACTTGCGACCCGGCTCCGAGCTGATCACGCGTCTCGATGCGACGGCGCGCGAGACGCCGGTGCGGTTCGTGAGCTACTACTCCAACCTCGACGCGCTCGTCGTGCCGGCGTCGGGCGCCAAGATCACGAACCCCGCGCTCAAGGCGACGAACATCTTGGTGAAGGACCTCGGTCACATGAGCTTGCTGCTCTCGTCGCCGCTCGTTCACTCCATCGGCGTCACGCTCTCGCGACTCGACGCCTGCGACGACGACGAAGGGCCGCACGACGCGATCGTGACCGCGATGCCGCGTCCGAGCGGGCGTCGCGGCGCAAGCGCCGGCCGGTCCGAGGCCGGCACCACCGCTTAGCCCTCGCGGCGCCGAGCACAAGCACCACCGCCGCCGGACGAACCTCCGACCGCAAGGACGCCTCGCGCATCCGTTCAAGGACGAACGCGGAGCGCGAGCTGCTTCAGCGAACCGCGAACGAGAACGCGCGTCGGCTCGGGCTGTCGGTGGACTCGCCTTCGTAGCCCGTCACCGCGTCGAACGCGGCACGCAACGTTTCTTGCAAACCGTCGCCGGTGTCGAGCGTCACGGCCTCCGGCCACGCATCGGCGCGCGCCGCGATCGCGCGCGCCAGCTCCGGCGTCGCGTCCGATGCGCCGGGCGCGCGCGTGCGCAAGCGGCGCTCGACCACGTCCGGCGCCGCCTCACAGCGCAGCTCGATCAGATCCGACGACGTGTCGAGCGCGATCTGCGCCGCCGCGGCGCGCTGCCGCGCGTCCGACCACGTCGCGTCTATCACGACCGACTCCCCCAGCTCCAGCAGCAGCTTCGCGCGACGCAGCAACTCGCGATACGTCGCGTGCGTGAGCGCCGGTGCGTAGATGCCCCCGTCGAGCGGCGCGATCGCACGCGTCCGATGTGGAAGCCGCGCGAGGTCCTTGCGCAGCTCGTCGGACGACAGCAACGCCCATCCGAGCCGCGTCGCGAGCGCGTCGGCGATCGTGCTCTTGCCGGTTCCGGGACCGCCTCCGGCGAGCACCAGCCGCACGCGAGCGCGCCGCAACCGGTTGCGCGCGAGCGCGAGCAACGGCTCCGCCTCCTCGTCGACGTCCGTCACGTGTTGCGAGCGCTTCAAGAACGCGATCTTGCTGCGAATCAGGGCGCGATACGCGACGTAGTGGTCCGCGAGGCTTTGCGGGTAGCCGTCGCCGGAGAACTCGTGATACAGAGCGAGGAAACGATCCGCCGACCTTGGCGCGCCGAGCCGTTCGAGGTCCATCGCGAGAAACGCCGCGTCGCTCAGCACGTCGCCGGCGCGCAGGTCGTCGTCGAACTCCAAGCAGTCGAGAATGCGCGGCCCGTCGTCGAGACAGAAGATGTCCTCGGCGAGCAAGTCGCCGTGACCGTCGCGGCCCTTGCGATGTTCCGCGCGCGACGAGAAGAGCGGCCCGCGGCCGTCGAGATACCGGTGCGCGAGGTGCGCGATGCGATCCAGCGCGTCCCCCGGCGCCATCGAGCGCATCTCGCGCAGGTTGTCGTCCCACCGCTTGCGCACGACGATGCGCGATGCGGCACGACTTGTCTCATTGGTGCAGGCCGCTCTCTCGTGAAATGCCGCGACTGCGTGCGCCACCCGGCGAAGCTGGTCGGGCAGGCTCAGGTCGTTGGTCCGCACGAGCGTCGCGAGACGCCGCTCCGCGGGAAGCCGGCGCATCACGACGAGGTGCTCGCACGGCCGGCCGGTTCCGTCGAGGATCGTGGCCGTGCCGAGGTACACGTCGGGCGCCAGCCGCTTGTTCAACTCGACCTCGCGCTCGCACGCGCGCCGGCGCGCCTCCGGCGTCGAGAAGTCGAGGAAGTCGTAGCGCACCGGCTTCTTCATCTTGTAGACGCGGTCGTGCGAGAAGAACAGCGTCGACACGTGCGTCTCGACGATGCGCGGCGGCGGTGCTCGCAGCTCCACGCACGCAGCGTCGCGCATCCGGCGGAGATCGACCTAGGGTCGTGTGGCCGTGCGAAGACGGGACGTTCAGTCGTCGCCGAGCTTCGGCGCGTCGTCGTCCTTCGACGTGTTGTCGACGAGTCGCCGTTCGAGCGGCTTGAGGAACGCGAGGCTGATCACCGCGAGCGCGGCGGTGACGAGCGCGCCGAGGTAGAAGCCGACGGCAACCGCGAGCCCGACAGCTGCGGTCACCCACAAGCTCGCGGCGGTCGTGAGGCCGCGCACGTTGCCGCCGTGACGCAAGATCGTGCCGCCGCCGAGGAAGCCGATGCCGACGACGATCTGGCTCGCCACGCGCGTCACGTCCACTCGAAGCGCGCCGTTCTGTCCCTGGGCGCTGCGTTGGAACTCTTCGAAGCCGACCGCGCTCACGAGCGCGAACAGGCACGCGCCGAGCGCGACGAGCATGTGCGTGCGCAAGCCCGCAGGCTGATCCTTCAATTCGCGCTCCAGTCCGATCACCCCGCCCAGCGCCGCAGCGATGAGGATGCGCACGATGACCGTCCCGTCGTCTATCACGCACCTGAGTCTAGGCTAGATCTTGGCGAGTGGAGCGTACGCGAGGAGCAATCGCTTCGGACCTTCCGAATCGAAGTGCACCGTCGCCTGCGCGTCGGCGCCGCGGCCCGAAACGGCGACGACGACGCCCTTCCCCCACCGGTCGTGAAAGACGGAGTCTCCGACTGCGAGCGACGGGACCTTCACGCTCGCTTCGGCCTTATCCGGCTTTTTTTCGTCCTCACCGATCAGCCGCACGAGGCCTTGCGGGATCTCGGCGAGAAACCGCGACGGCGGGTTGTACGACGAGCCGCCCCACAACGACCGGCTCCACGCGTGCGTCAGGTACAGGCGCTGCTGCGCGCGCGTGATGCCGACGTAACAGAGGCGGCGCTCCTCCTCCATCTGATCCGGCTCGGTCATCGAGCGGATGTGCGGGAACACGCCGTCCTCCATGCCGGTCAGGAACACGACCGGGAACTCGAGCCCTTTGGCGTTGTGAAGCGTCATCAACGTGACCGAGCCCTCGTCGTCGACGATCTCGTCGGCCTCGCTCACGAGCGCCACGCGTTCGAGGAAGCCGGCCACGGTCGCCGCCTCGCCCTCCGCTTCGCCGAACTCGCGCGCCACACCGACCAATTCCTTCAAGTTCTCGACGCGTCCGGCTGCTTCGATCGAACGTTCCGCTTCCAGCTCCGCCACGTACCCGCTACGTTCGAGCACCGCTTCGAGCACCTCGTCGGGAGCGGCGCCGCGCTCCACCGTCTCACGCAACCCTCGCAGCAAGCTCGCGACTTCCGCGCACGCGGTGCGCGCGCGCCCCGAGAGATCGGTCTCGTGCAGCCGGTCGAGCGCTTCCCCGAGGGTGATCTCGCTGGTGCGCGCGAACTGATCCAGCGCCGCGACGGTGACGTTGCCGATGCCGCGCTTCGGCACGTTGATGATGCGCTTGAGCGAGACTTCGTCGGCCGGGTTGACGATCACGCGCAGGTACGCGATCGCGTCCTTGATCTCTTTGCGGTCGTAGAACTTCACGTTGCCGATCACGCGATACGGCAGGCCGAACCGCACGAACACTTCCTCCACCACGCGCGACTGCGCGTTCGTCCGGTAGAAGATCGCGATATCGCCGTAACGGAAATCGCCCTCGCCTTCGCGCAGCGCCTCGATCTCGCGCGCGACGAACGCGGACTCGTCGTGCTCGTTCTCCGCGTGATAGCGCACGATCTTCTCGCCCAGGCCTTGATCCGTCCAGAGGTTCTTCGGCTTGCGCATGCGGTTGTTCTCGATGACGGCGGTCGCCGCGTCGAGGATCGTTTGCGTGGCGCGGTAGTTCTGCTCCAGCGTGATCACGCGCGCGTCGGGGAAGTCCTCCTCGAACCGCAACACGTTGCGGAAGTCCGCGCCGCGGAACGCGTACACCGACTGGTCGAGGTCGCCTACCACGCAAATGTTGCGGTCGCGCTCGGCGAGCAGCGTGGCCATCTTGTACTGCGCGCCGTTCGTGTCCTGGAACTCGTCCACGAGGACGTGCTTGAAGCGATCGCGGTACTCCTCGAGAACGTCCGGATACAAGGTGAAGAGGTGGACGACGTTGAGGATGAGGTCGTCGAAGTCCATCGCGTTCGCGAGCCGCAGCCTTCTTTGGTATTCGCGATAGACGTTCGCCACCAGCCGTTCGAAGTGATTGCTCGCGCGCTCCGAGAACGCGTCCTCGTCGATCAGCTCGTCCTTCGCCCGCCCGATCGCCGACTTCATCTGCCGCGGCGTGAACCGTCGCGGGTCCACCTCGAGGTCCGTCAAGATCATGGAGAGGAGTCGTTCGCTGTCGCCGTCGTCGTAGATCGTGAACGTGCTCGTGAAGCCGAGCCTCTTTGCCTCGCGCCGCAGGATGCGCACGCACGCCGAGTGGAACGTCATCACCCACATCGCCTGCCCGAGCCGCTCGCCGACGAGCCGCCCGACGCGCTCCTTCATCTCCCCGGCCGCCTTGTTCGTGAACGTGATCGCCAGAATCGAGAACGGCGACTCGTTGCGCTCCCGAATGAGGTGCGCGATGCGGTGCGTGAGCACACGCGTCTTGCCCGACCCAGCCCCGGCGACCACGAGCAGGGGCCCTTCCCCGTGCGTCACCGCGTCGCGCTGAACCGGGTTGAGATCGGCGAGAAGGTCGGGAAGCTCGCGCTGCGGCCGGCGCGCAGCGTCGTCGGCGTTGTCGGCGTCGTCGCGTGCAGGCGCGAGCTCGGGCTCGGGAGGGGTCATCTCCCAAAGCATTGTAGTCGGCGCCGCCCGTCGGGCACGACCCGCGACATCTGGTTGGACGATTCAATGCATCGTTCCTCGAGGCAGGCGGAAAAGGCGGAGGTCGTCACGGCTTGTCTTCACGAAGAGGATTCCCTGCGGAAGGTTCGCAGCAGCGC
>JBIOWR010000247.1:0-14568 GCA_044868775.1 Actinomycetota bacterium | reverse complement strand
GGATCGAGCGCGACATGCAAGACGAATGGGGAACGTGGGCCGCGAAGGAGGTGCATCGCCTGCATGCGCAAGGCCGCATGTTCCCGCATCGGGATCACGTGCACACGCGCATGTATCGCTATCGGTGGGGGGCGTTCCGCGACGACGACGGGGTTCCGCCGGAGCTTGCCCTCGACCATCCGTTCAAAGGCCTCGGCGTCGTGATCGGGGACGCGATCGGAGACCGCGACCGCGTGGACGAGCACATGACCGCCGCATTGAGGGATTCTCCGGTCGCGATGTGCTTGTCGTTCACGCCGGTGCCGATCCCGGACGATGCGCCGGCGGACGTGCCGCGCGGCGGTGACGAGCACTCGCGTTTTGTCCATCTGTACTTCCTCGAAGCCGATCCCCTCGCTGTGTGGCAGGGCGACCTCGCGAAAAGCGTCCTCGCCGCCGAAGAGGCGGGCCTGGCGCGGGTGCAGTGGGCCGGGCCCTTTATCCCGACGATTCCGGGCACCGACAGGTATACCGACGAGCTCTGGTAACTGGTACTGGCCGCGAGGGGCCGGGCCGGGTACACTATCGCCGGGTTCAAGGTTCTTGAAGCGCGTATAGGCCGCGGAGACAGAATCCGCGGCCGCCTCGCTTTCTGGGGCCCGACGCCTTTGCGGCCGCCAACACGTGCGGCTGGAACGAGCGCCGCGCGAAGCGGCACCAGGAAGGAGGAAACACAGTTGCAGGGAACCGTGAAGTGGTTCAGCAACGAGAAGGGCTTCGGCTTCATCTCTCGTGAAGGCGGCGAAGACGTCTTCGTGCATCACACCGCGATCCAGGCCGAGGGCTACCGCAGCCTGACCGAGGGTCAAGCGGTCGAGTTCGAGGTCACGCAAGGCCCCAAGGGTCTGCAGGCCGCGAACGTTCGCCCCGTCTAAACTGCGAGCGAAACCGAGGGACCGCGTTCCACGCGGTCCCTCGTCCAATTCCGCGGCGCGTTCCGGCGGGTTGTCTCAGCGCGAATCTGACGCACCGTCAGCTAAACTCCGCGCGTGGATCTTCGGTACTCCGACGCCGAACAACGATTTCGCGCGGAGCTACGTGCGTGGCTCGGTGAAGCGCTGCCGTCGCTGCGGTCCGAGCCGCCGCCGCAACGCAACGACTGGGAAGGGCGGCGGAAGTACGACACGTCCTGGCAACGCATGCTGTTCGACGCGGGATACGCCGGCATCACCTGGCCGCGCGAGTTCGGCGGCCGGGGCGCGTCGCCCACCGAGCAGCTGATCTTTCTCGAGGAGACCGAGCGCGCGGGAGCGCCGTACGTCGGCGTCAACTTCGTCGGGCTGCTGCACGCCGGGCCGACGATCATCGCGGAGGGCACGCCGGAGCAACGCGCGCGCTACCTCCCAGGGATTCTCAAGGGAGAGGACGTGTGGTGCCAGGGCTTCTCCGAGCCCGGCGCCGGATCGGATCTCGCGTCGCTGCAAACGAGGGCGGTTCGCGACGGCGATCACTACGTCGTCACCGGCCAGAAGATCTGGACGTCGTTCGCGCACATCGCAGACCATTGCGAGCTGCTCGTGCGCACCGACCCTCAGGCGCCGAAGCATCGCGGCATCACCTGGCTCGTCATGCCGATGGACAGTCCCGGCATCGAGATACGGCCGCTCGAGACCATCGCCGGCTCGGAGGAGTTCGGCCAGGTGTTCCTCGACGGCGTGCGCATCCCGGTCGAGAACCGCGTCGGGGAGGAGAACGACGGCTGGCGCGTAGCGATGGTCACGTTCAGCTTCGAGCGCGGGACGGCGTTCGTGAGCGAGCTGCTCTCGTCGATGGAGCTGCTTCGACGACTCGCTGCCGTTGCGGGCGGTACGGACGCCGGGGTGCAGCGCGAGCTCGGCCATCTCGCAGCGGAGCTTGCGGCGCTGTGGGCGCTCACGAAGCGCAACGTCACGCGAGCCGAGCATGGGAGCGGTGTGCCCGGCCTCGGCGGATCGGTGTTCAAGCTTGCGTACTCCGAGGCGCGACACAAGCTCGGCGATCTCGCGTTGCGCATCCTCGGCCCGCGCGGGCTGACGCTCGACGGCGACACAGGCGAGCACGTCAAGGGTTGGTTGCACGCGATGTCGATATCGATCGCCGCGGGAACGACACAAATCCAGCGCAACATCGTTGCGGAGCGCATCCTCGGTCTGCCGAAGGAGAGCACGTCGTGAACTTCGACCTCGACGCCGACGACCTCGCGTTGCAAGCGGCGGTCCGCGACGTGTGTGCGCGGCATTTTCCCATGGAGCGGGTGCGGAGTCTCGCTCGGGTCGACGCAGCGGCGTGGCGCGCGCTGGGCGATGCGGGCGTGTTCTCGCTGTCCGTTGTCGGGTCGGGGCTCGGCATGGCACACGCCGTGCTCGTGTTCGAAGAGCTCGGGCGTGCCCTCGTTCCGGGTCCGCTCGTCGCCACCTTCCTCGGCGCGCGATGGCTTGCTTCCGCCGCGCGTGGAGAGAGCGCGTGCGGCATGGTGTCGTCGCGCCCTCCGTATCTAGTCGAGCACGCGGGCTCCGTGCAGGACGTGCTCGTGCTGTCTTCGGAAGGGGTGTTTCGTTTCGAGGCGTCGTCTGCAGGCGGCGTCGTTCGCGAACCGCTCGATCCATTGACCCCTCTGTCGGAGCTCGATGCGTTGCCGGAGCGGTCGCAGCTTGCCGGCCCCGAGGACGCGGCCCGCGCACGGCTTGAAGGTGCTGCGCTGACCGCCGCGCTCGCACTGGGCATCGCTGCTGCGACCACCGATGCGGCCGCTGCGTACGCGAAGGAGCGCGTGCAGTTCGGACGTACGATCGGTTCGTTCCAAGCGATGAAGCACATGCTCGCGGACATGCTCGTGCGCGCGGAGGTGGCGCGCGCGGCGGTGTACGCGGCCGGGTGCACGCTCGACGACGTCGGTGTGGACGACGACGCGCGCGCCGCCGTCGCCACCGCGAAGCTCCTCGCGTGCGAGGCGGCGCTCGCGAACGGAAAGGCTTCGATTCAAGTGCACGGCGGCATGGGCTTCACGTGGGAGGTGGACGCTCATCTGTTCGTCAAGCGCGCAGCCGTTCTCGCGACGCACTTCGGCGATGCGTCCGAGCACGCGCTCGAGATGGCGAACACGTTGTCCTAGGATGTGACGGGAGGCGCACGATGCTCGAGGCCGGAAACCTGTGGGAGCTGATCGAGAAACGCGCGGCCGAGACGCCGGATGCGCGCATGGCGGTGGACGAGACGGGTCGCGTGCGCACCTTCGCGGAGTATCGAGACGAGGCTGTCCGTGTTGCCGCCGGTCTGTTCGCGATGGGCGTCGGCGAAGGCGCCGTCGTATCGTGGCAGCTTCCGACCTGGCTGGAGTCGCTCGCGCTGGTCGGTGCGCTCGCGCGCCTGCGCGCGACGCAAAACCCGATCATCCCCATCTACCGCGAGCGCGAGGCCGGCTTCATCGCACGACAAGCAAAGACGCGCTTGCTCATCGTGCCGTCGCAATGGCGCGGCTTCGACTACGAGGCGATGGCGCGTGGAATCGCGAAGGAAGCCGACGGGCTCGACGTTCTCGTGTGTGATCGCTCGTTGCCGGCCGGCGATCCCGCGTCGTTGCCGCCTCCGCCGGTCGCCACGACCGCCGATGCGGCGCCGGTTCGCTGGTTGTTCCACACCTCCGGAACCACGGCGGAGCCGAAGGGCGCGCAGCACACCGACTTCACGATTCGCGCTGCCGCCGAGGGCATGGCCTTGCGGTTGGGCCTGCGCCCGGACGATCGCAGCGCGCTCGTGTTTCCGTTCACCCACATCGGCGGCATCATCTGGCTGTTCGCGGGCTTGATGATCGGCTTCACGAACGTCATCGACGAAGCGTTCGATCCGGCGAAGACCGTGGAGTTGTTGCGTGCACACGACGTCACGCACGCCGGCGCGGGGACCTTCTTCCATATGGCGTACCTCAAGGCGCAGCAGGCGCTACCGCCGGGCGAGAAGCTGTTCCCCAAGGTGCGCACGTTTCCCGGGGGCGGCGCAACGAAGCCGCCGCAGCTGCACTACGACGTAAAGGGCTCGCTGGGCGGCGCGGGCATCGTGTCGGGATACGGCCTCACCGAGGCGCCGATCATCGCGATGGCGAGCCACGACGACGCCGACGAGGTGCTGGCGAACACCGAGGGGCGTGCCACGCCGGGAGTCGAATTGCGCGTCGTGAAGCTCGACGGTGCTCTCGCCGGGGCCGGCGAAGAAGGAGAGATACGCGCGAAGGCGCCGCAGATGATGCGCGGCTATCTCGACTCCGCGCTCGACGCCGAAGCGTTCGACGCGGACGGATACTTCCGCACCGGCGACCTCGGACGCATCGACGCTGCGGGCAACGTGACGATCACCGGACGGCTCAAGGACGTCATCATCCGCAAGGGCGAGAACATCAGCGCCAAGGAAGTCGAAGATTTGCTGTTCACGCACCCTCTGATCGCCGACGTCGCTGTGATCGGGCTGCCTGACCCCGCGAGCGGCGAGCGCGCGTGCGCGGTGGTGGTGTTGAAGGACGCGAGCGATCGGCTCGACGTGGCCGCGATGGTCGCGTTCCTCAAGGAGAGGAAGCTGCGCGTCCAAGCGATCCCCGAGCAGCTCGAGATCGTGGAGGCCTTGCCGCGCAATCCCGCCGGGAAGGTACTCAAGAACGATCTGCGCCGCGCGTACTCGACCTCATCGTGAGCGATCGGCTCGTCACGCTGACGTACGACGGCGCGGTCGCCGTGGTCAGCCTGAACCGTCCGTCGAAGCACAACGCGTTCACTGACGAGATGGATGACCAGCTATTCGCTGCGCTCGGCTCGATAGCGGAGCGTGACGACGTGCGCGCCGTCGTATGGCGCGGCGAAGGCGCGTCGTTCTCGTCCGGCCGCGATACGCAACAGCTCGGCGTGCGCGCGCACGGTGAGTCGGACCTCGAGTACATCGAGCGTGGCCACGAGCGTACGAAACGGCTGCTGCTCGAGTGTCCGGTGCCGATCGTGGTTGCGCTGAAAGGCTGGGTGCTCGGCGGTTCGTTCGAGCGCGCGTTGCTGTGCGACATTCGCATCGCCGCGGAGGATGCGCGCATGGGTCTGCCGGAGGTGGAGTACGGCGTGATCCCCGACTCCGGCGGAACGGCGCGGCTGGCACAGATCGCTGGCCACGGCTTTGCTCTCGATCTCGCGCTCACCGGCCGCATCGTCGACGCGGCCGAGGCGTTGCGTCACGGCATCGTGACTCGCGTGGTCCCGAACGCGAGCCTCGACGAGACCGCTGTGGAGCTTGCCCGCCTCATCGCATCACGCTCACCGCGTGCGGTGCGAGCCGCTCGTGAGATCGTCCATCACCTCACCCACCCCGACGTCGTCACGTCGATGGACGAAGAGAAGCATGCGCAAGCGGCGATCTTTGCGTCCGACGACTACCGCGAGCTGAAAGCCGCTCGCGCCGAGAATCGCCCGCCGGACTTCACCGGTACTTAGCTGCGCGACGAGGGCATCAGGCGGTTGAGGGCTTGCCGGGGCGTGAGCACCGGCGGCGCGAGATCCTTCAGTCCGGTCAAGTCTTTGTCTCCCGAGACGATTGCAACGGCTCCGGAAACGCGCGCGAGCGCAACGAGATAGTCGTCATCGGGATCACGCGTGACGCGAGGGATCGACTCGCTGTCTTGCACGAGAACGGCGAGACCGGCGATCACGTCGACGTAACGCCCGGCTTGCGCAACGGTCAGATACCGGCGGAATGCCGGCCGCACGAGGACGCGGCGAAGCTCGTCGACGAGCATCGGCGAGACGACCAAGTCCGCCGCCCCGTCGAGGATCGCGCGCAGGAGCTGGGCGGGAGCACCGGCGGGCGCGATCGCCGCGGAAACGAGAACCCCAGGATCGAGAACGAGGCGAATCACGAGCTACGGCGTGCGCGCCTGGCCGAACGGAGCTCCTTGTACGCCAGGCCCAACGAAGCTTTCTCGTCGATGCCCTTCGCGTTTTGCCCCCAGATTTCGTCGAGCACGTCGATGCCGAGGTAGGTGCGAAGGGCTTCCTCGATCACTTGGTAATCGGCCTTATCCTCGCGCGCGGCGCGAATCTTCGCCGCTCGCAGGAGATCGGGATCGACGTAGATCGTCGCCTTCTTTCGCATGATTGCAGTGTAGCAGGAAATACCGCAACACGGCAGTGTCCAAAAAGGGGTTCTCAGCCTCCGAACGGCTCCTTGCCGAGCTGGTCGCGGATCGGGGTGAACTCGGGTTGGGTCATCGACCGGCGCTGCCAGTTCGCGCCGTCGACGGTGAGCGTCGTGCCGGTGACGTAGGCCGCGAACGGTGACGCCAGGAACGTCGCCGCCCAGCCGATCTCGCGCGGCCTGCCGGCGCGCATGGCGGGGGAGCGTGATTCGTCGCCGGCTCCGCGTCCGGGAACGGCTTTGATGTGCGCCGCCTCGTCGACGTGCGGCACCAGGCCGGGCACCAAGCAGTTGACGCGGATTCCGTACGGCGCCCACTCCACGGCGAGCGATTCCGTCAGGTTCTTCACGCCGGCTTTCGCGGCGGCGGAGTGCACGAATCCTGGGCCGCCCGTCCACGCGTACGACGCGCCGACGTTGACGATCGCTCCCGGCGCCGACGCAGCGATGTGACGCCGCGCGAACTCGCGCGAGCAGAAGAACGTTCCGTCGAGCACGATCTGCGTCACGGCGCGCCAGCCGTTCGGGGAGAGGTCTTCAGCCGGGGCAGGGAAGTTTCCCGCCGCGTTGTACACGAGGATGTCGGGGAGCCCGAGCGCGCGCTCGGCCTCGTCGAACGCCGCAGCGATCCGATCGGGGTCGCGCACGTCGCACTCGACGCCGATTGCCTTCGCGCCGGCGGACTCGACCGCTAGCACGCCGGCGTTGCGGTGCTCGGCGTCGCGGCTCGCGACGACGACGGATGCGCCCAGACGCGCGAACTCCACGGCGATCGCTTTGCCGAGACCGGTTCCTCCACCGGTGACGAACACGATCGAGCCGTCGAAGGTTCCCGACGGCAGCGCCGACGTTCCGTCCGGCGGTGGTTCCGGCAAGCCCGGCATGACGCCCTCCTCCTCGACGCGGCACCGCAACGGTATTGTCGCATCGTCCACCAATGTTCGGGGAAAGAAGGGGCGTCATGAGCGCACGAACATCTCCTCGGGATCACCGTACGAGCCCGTGATCGGTTTCAGCCGCGCGGTTCGCGTGGACGACCGCGTGCTGGTCTCCGGCACGGCGCCGATCTGGCCGGACGGCTCGTGCGATCCGGATCCGGGAGCGCAGATGCGCCGCTGCCTCGAAGTCATCTTTGCAGCGTTGCGCGAGGCCGGAGCGGCGCCCGCCGGCGTCGTGCGCACGCGCACCTATGTCACCGACCGCAACCTCGCCGACGTGATCGGGCGCGTCCACGGAGAGGCGTTCGGTGATATCCGGCCGGCCTCGACCATGGTCGTCGTCGCCGGCTTGCTCGACGAGCGTTGGCACGTCGAGGTCGAGGCGGAAGCGGTCGTTCCGTAACGGTTTACCAGCGTTTCTGACGGTGTGTTAGATTCCGCGGGAACCGTCACCCGGCGTGCAGGAGACGACGATCGTGCGATCCGTTCCGTCGATGCTTCGCGAACGGGCGCGCGCGCATCCGGACCGCCCGTTCCTGTGGTGCGGCGACGACCGGCTGACGTATGCCCAGTCCGACCAGCGCACCGACGCCGTCGCCGCCGGCCTGCATGAGTCCGGTGTCCGGCCCGGCGACCGCGTCGCGGTCATCTCGTCGAACCGCACCGAGATGCTGGAGCTGTTCTTCGCGCTGGCGAAGCTCGGGGCCGTTCACGTCCCGCTGAACGTGTTCCTCAAGGGCGATTTCTTGCACTACCAGCTCGCGGACTCGGAGACTTCCACGCTCATCGGTGACGCGCCGGGCCTGGCGAGCGCGGGCGCGGTACTCGGCGACCTTCCCAATCTGAAACGCGTCGTCGCGTTGGACGCCGACGCGGACGCACCGAACGGCATCGACACCATTGCGTACAAGCGCGTGCGCGAATCGCGGGCACCGCTGCCGCAACCGAGCATCGAGCCGTCGACGCTGATGGCGATCATGTACACGTCCGGCACAACCGGCATGCCCAAGGGCTGCATGCTTCCGCACGGTTGGTATCTCACCACGCCGCGCTCGTCCAAGCAGATGATGCGGTACGCGGAGGGCGACATCCTGTGCACGGCGCTTCCGCTCTTTCACGCGTGGGCGCAGGGCATGGTGATGGGAGCGCTGTACAACGGCCTCGAAGCCGTGATCGATCCGTTCTTCTCTCCCGCCGCGGTCGTCGACCGGTGGCGCGAAACCGGAGCCACCGTGTACGCGGGCGTCGGCATGATGGGCATGGCGATGCTGAGCATGCCGGAATCCGACGGTGACGGCGATCACAACTTGCGATGCACGCTGATGCTCCCGTTCGGGCCCGACGATCAGGAGCGGTTCGAGAAGCGCTACGGCACGACGATGCTCTCGCAGATGTACGGCCAGACGGAGTGCGGCGCGATCTCGTTCAACTCGCTCGGCGAGGATCGCGTGCCCGGAACGATCGGACGCCCGTCGGCGATCTACGACGTGCGTCTGGTCGACGACGACGACAACGACGTTCCCACCGGCGAGCAGGGCGAGATCGTCGTGCGACCGCGTGAGCCGTTCAGCATGTACCTCGGGTACTGGCGCAAGCCGGCGGAGACGACCGAGGTGTGGCGCAACCTATGGCACCACACCGGTGATCTCGCGCGCGCCGACGCCAACGGCGTGCTGACGTTCGTCGACCGCAAGAAGGACGCGCTGCGACGGCGCGGTGAGAACGTCTCGTCGGTGCAATTGGAAACGGCAATCACGAAACATCCGATGATCGCCGAAGCGGCGGTGCACGGTGTGCCGTCGCCGCTCACCGAGGACGACATCAAGGCCTGCCTCGTGCTCGCGAGCCCCGACGCAGAGCCGTCGCCGGAGGAGCTCTTTGCGTTCTTCAAGGAAAACCTGCCGTACTTCGCGTTGCCGCGCTACGTCGAGATCGTCCCGGAGCTTCCCCGCAACGCGACGCTGCGCGTGATGAAGCACCTGCTGAGAGAGCGCGGCGTGACGGAGGGGACGTGGGACTTCGAGAAGATGGGACTCAGCGTTGCGCGCGGCGAGAGGCGGTAGGAGGGTGGTGGGCCGTTCGACACCACTGTGCGAACCGTTCAACGGCACGTATGACGTGCGCGGTACGAATGGAGGGGAACACGTCGAACGCATGCTGTGCTCCCGGCAGCTCCGCGTACGCGACCGGCGCCGAGGAGATCGCGCGCAACCGCTCCACGAACGCGCGCGTCTCGGTGACCGGCACGAGCGAGTCGTGCGCACCATGGATCACGAAGAACGGCGGCGCGTCGCTGCGCACGCGGAAGATCGGCGACGCGCGCTCGTACGCGGCCGGGTCCTCTTCGTAGGGACGCTTCACCACGATGCGCTCGAGCATGCGAAGCTGATACTTCGTGTGCTTCGACCCGCTCATCCCCGTCCAGTCGTACACGCCGTAGTACGGGACGCATGCTTGCACGGTCGTGTCGGCGTCCTCGAAGCCGGGCTGATACTCGGGATCGTTCGGCGTGAGCGCCGCGAGCGCGGCGAGGTGGCCGCCCGCGGAGCCGCCGGTGATCACGATCATCGACGGGTCGCCGCCGTACTCGCGAGCGTGCTCTCGGATCCAAGCGATCGCGAGCTTCACGTCGACGATGTGCGCCGGCCACACGTGGCGCGGGCTCATCCGGTAGTTCGGCGCGACGCATACCCAGCCGCGCGCGGGCATGTGCAGCATGAGCGGCCGCCCTTGATGGTTCTTGTTGGAGACGGCCCACGCTCCGCCGTGGACTTGCAGCAGCACCGGCGCGCCGCTCGCGCCGGCCTTCGGCCGGTACACGTCGAGGAGGTTACGGCGACGCACTTCTCCATACGGCACGTCTTTGATGCGCTCGACGTCCGGGTGCGTGCCGCGGAACGGACGAATCAGCTCGCGCCACGGCGTGCGCAAGTCTTCGTGCGCGGGACCGTCGGCACGAGGTGCGTAGTCCTCGCCGAGCGCGGAACGCAGCGCGCGCTCGGTGACGGCGCGCGTCTCGTTGGCGATGACGATGAGGCGTACGAGTGCGAGAGCGGTGAGGGTCGCGAGTACGAGCGCCGCGGTGTCTTGCGCTCCGTGCACGCCGCCGAGCGTTGCGATCAGCGTGACGCCGACGACGTGCGCCACGAGAACGTGCGGAGCCAATTCCATCGTGAGCCATCCTGCAAAAAAGCTCGGAACCGCGAGCCACGTTCCCGGAAACGGGCGCAACGCATTGACCGCCAGCAGGAATCCCGCGATGCTCACGGTGAGGAACGCATTCGGCATGGAGCCAGTGTGCCAGCCGCAACGGCCGATCCCAAACTGATGGCGGAGGAGTGCTCATGGAGCGCCTGACAGGACTCGACGCGTCCTTCCTGTACTTCGAGACGCCGGAACAGCACATGCACGTGCTTGCAACGATCGTGTTCGATCCGTCGACGGTGCCGGGCGGCTACGACTTCGAAAAGATCAAGGAGATGGTGCGCTCGCGACTCCATCTCGTTCCGCCGTTGCGACGCCGGCTCGTCGGTGTGCCCTTCCGCCTCGACAATCCCGGCTGGGTGGAGGACCCCGATTTCGACCTCGACTACCACGTCCGGCGCATCGGGTGTCCGTCGCCCGGTACGGAGGTCGAGCTTGCCGAGCTCGCGGCCGACATCGCCTCGCGCCAGCTCGATCGCTCGCGCCCGTTGTGGGAGCTGTGGATCGTCGAGGGACTCGCGAACGGTCACGTAGCCGTGATCGCGAAGATGCACCACAGCACGATCGACGGCGTGTCCGGCGCGAACATGATGGTGAGCTTCTTCGACCTCAGCGCCGACCCGGAACCGCTGCCGGAAGCGGAGCCGTGGGAACCGGAGCGCAAGCCGTCCGACCTCGAATTGGTCGGCGTGGCGCTCGCGTCGCGCCTCATGCGACCGCTGCAAGTCGCGCGCATCGTGCCGAAGACGCTCAAGGCCGTGGGCAGCTTCGCGCTCACGCGCCGCCGCGCAGGCCGCGCCGGCATGCCGACGCCGTTTCGCGCGCCGCGCACGTCGTTCAACGCGCGCATCACACCCCATCGCCGCGTCGCGTTCGCGCACGTCCCGCTCGACGAGGTGAAGCAGGTCAAGAACGCGTTCGGCGTCAAGGTGAACGACGTCGTGCTCGCCGTGTGCGCGGGAGCGCTCCGACGCTATCTCGACCGCCGCGACGAGCGGTTCGATCGTTCGCTCATGGCGGCGGTGCCGATCTCGGTGCACGGCGACGAGAAGATGGAAGGAAGCAACCGCGTGTCGGCGATGTTCTCCACGCTCGCAACCGACATCGACGATCCCGTGGAGCGGCTGCGCGTCATCCACGAAGCCAATAACGCCGCGAAGCAAGAGCACAACGCGATCGGCGCCGACATGCTGCAGAACTGGGCCAAGTTCGCCGCCCCCACGACGTTCTCGCTTGCCGCGCGGCTGTACTCGTCCCTGAACATCGCGGAGCGGCATCCGCCGGTGCACAACCTGGTCGTGTCCAACGTGCCCGGCCCGCGCATGCCGCTGTACTTCGCGGGAGCACGGCTCGCGGAGCTGTATCCGCTCGGGCCGATCTTCAACGGCGCCGGTCTCAACGTGACGGTCGTGAGCTACATGGACTCCCTGTGCTGGGGGCTGATCGCGTGCCGTGAGACGACGCCCGACTTGTGGGACCTCGCGCGCGCGATCCCGGAAGCGCTCGGCGAGTTGCGCAAGCGCGCCGACGAGGCGGTGCCGACCGCATGACGCTGCCCGACGACTTCCACGATCTCGCGAAGCGCGTCAACAACTGGGGACGCTGGGGGACCGACGACGAGATCGGAACGCTCAACCTCATCACGCCCGACGTGGTGCGCAAAGCGGCGAACTGCGTGCAGAGTGGCAAGCGGCTGTCGCTTTCCCTGCCGCTCCAGCTCGACGGCGTGCAGACCGGCGCGATCCCCGGACGCGTGAACCCGGTGCGCACGATGACGGCGATCAACCGGCCGCTCACCGGCGACCCGTCGGAGTTCTGCATGAGCGACGACGTCGTGTTCATGGGCTTGCAAGCCGCGACGCACTGGGACGGGCTGTGCCACGCGAGCTACGACGGACGCCTGTACAACGGGTTCCCGTCGTCGACGATCACCGAAGCGGGCGCGTCGCGATGCGGCATCGAAAAGATCACCACGCTCGTCTCGCGCGGCGTGTTGCTCGACGTGGCGCGCGCGAAGCGAACCGACCGGCTGGAGCCGGGTTACCCGATCACTACGGCAGACCTCGACGAGGCGGCGGCGTATGCAGGCGTCACGGTCGCGCCCGGCGACGTCGTGCTGATTCGCACCGGCCAGATGCAGCTGTTGAAGGCGCGGAAGAAGACCGTCTACGCCGCGCCTTCGCCGGGCCTTGCGATGGCGACGGCCGAATGGTTCCACGCGCACGAGGTGGCGGCGGCGGCGACCGACACGCTCATGTTCGAGGTGTATCCGGGGGAGCGCGACGAGGTGTTCTTGCCGCTGCACTTGCTGCATCTCGTGGAGATGGGGCTGACGCAGGGAGAGAACTGGGATCTCGAGGCGCTGGCGGAGGATTGCGCGGCCGACCGGCGATACACGTTCCTGCTCGATGCGACGCCGCTGCCGTTCGTGCGCGCGGTCGGCAGCCCGGTGAATCCGATCGCCGTCAAGTAGATGCTCGTTCGCGCGATCGAGGGAGCGGCCGCACGGTTCGGCGACCGCGTCGCGCTCGCACACGCCGACGGCCGCACGCTCACGTACGGCGACTGGCACGCGCTGTCGGACGAAGTTGCGATGGGCTTGCTTGCGCGCGGCATCGGCGAAGGCGACGTCGTTGCGCTCGCGCTTCCCTCCTCGCTCGAATACGCGATCGCGTACGTCGCGGCGGCGAAGGCCGGTGCGATCACCGCCGGGATCAACCCGCGATACGCGCGCGACGAGCGCCGCGCTGCGCTCGCCGTGGTGCGGCCGTCGCTCGTGCTCACCACACCGGAGCTCCGCACGAACGACGACGACGTGGTCGCCGGTCCGATGCTCGAAGCGCTGCGCCGCCGCGACGGGAGCGTCCCGGCGTTGCGGGAGGACCCCGACCGGCGCGTCGCGATCGTGCTCACGTCCGGCACGACCGGGACGCCGAAAGGCGCGGTGTTCTGCGAGCGCCACCTCGCCGCCATCGCGCGCATGGATTGGGGAACGGAGTGGGGCGGCGGCGGCCCCATGCTGTCGAGCACCGAGTTCGCGCACGTGGGCTTCATGACGAAGCTGCCGTGGTACGTGCAGGCGGGGATGACGATGCACGTGTTGGAGCGATGGCGCGCGGGCGATGCTGTTCGCGCGATCGCCGAGCACCGCATCGCGTCGGTGGGCGCGATCGGCAGCCAGGTCGCGCTCATGCTTCGCGATCCGTCGCTCGACACCTACGACCTGTCGTGCGTGAAGACGATCGTCGCGGGCGGAGGCCCGAGCCCGCCCGCGCTGGTCCGCGAAGCGCGCGAGCGCTTCGGCGGCGCGTCGTACTCCATTCGCTATTCCTCCACGGAGTCCGGCGGCGTCGGCACGGCGACGGCGTTCGACGCTCCCGACGAAGAGGCGTTGCACACCGTCGGCCGTCCGCGCCCCGGCGTCGACCTGGAGATTCGCGACGACGCCGAGCGTGCGCTCGGCGCGAACGCGATCGGAGAGATCTGCCTGCGCTCGCCCGCGGTCATGCTCGAGTATCACCACGACCCCGTCGCAACGCGCGAGGTGTTGCGCGACGGCTGGCTGCACACCGGCGATCTCGGTCTCGTCGGCGAGGATGGGTGCGTCCGCCTCGCCGGGCGCAAGAAAGAGATGTTCATCCGCGGCGGCTACAAAGTGTATCCGGCCGAAGTCGAAGCGGTTCTCGTGGAGCACCCCGACGTTGCGGCCGTCGCGGTGCTGCCACAGCCGGACGACGTCATGGGCGAGGTCGGCGTCGCCGTCGTCGTGCCGCGCGACCCGGCGCGCGCGCCGACCCTCGACGACCTGCGCGCCTTCGCGACTGAGCACCTCGCCGCTTACAAGCTCCCCGAATCGCTGCGTCTCGTCGACGATCTGCCGCTCACGCCGATGCAGAAGGTCGATCGCGCGAAGCTCGCCGAGCGGTTGCGGATGGCGCCGACATGGTGACGATCGCGACCCGGTACGACTTGCGCGTGCCGTCGTGGGCGGCGACTCCGGCACACGACGTCTACGCGACGTGTCTGGACCAAGCTGCGTGGCTCGACGAGCACGGCGCCACCGACATCATCGCGCTCTCCGAGCATCACGGGATGGAGGACGGTTGGTTGCCGTCTCCGTTCACGATGGCCGCCGCGATCGCCGCGCGCACGAAGCGCATGCCGATCTCGATCACTGCGGCGATCGTCCCGCTCCACGATCCCGTGCGATTGGCGGAGCAAGTCGCGGTCGTCGACTTGATCAGCA